>JAYVKX010000216.1:0-6554 GCA_043768005.1 Novosphingobium sp.
CGTGAAGATCGCCACGGTCTATTACAAGCCGAGTCGCAACCTGACCCAGTTGCGCCCGGATTTTTACGTCCATGAGACGGATGAATGGCTGGTGTTCCCGCATGAGATCAACGGGCTGAGCGAGGCGGAGATCAGGGCGCACAAGCCGGGGGCGGGGCTGATCTTGCGGGGATAGGGTAAATCCTCCCCCTTGGGGGAGGATTGCGGTGAAATCATTTTCCTACATCGCCCGAAGATGCCATCCTTGGGGCCAAACCCCATTCGAGAAGCCGCGCCTGTCAACGCGGCTTTTGTTCGTTTGGGGCGGCACGAATTTGAAAATGAAAGGGGCGTTTGCGAGTGTGTTTTATCAACTAAACCCCTTTGCGGTCATCGGCGCGGTCTGCTTCGCACTTGCGAAATTGCGCCCGCCGCGCGTAAGGCCTGTTGCATGACCGATGCCGATTACCAGACCGCCTCACAGACTTCGAAGGCCTGGCCGTTCGAGGAAGCCCGCAAGCTGGTCCGGCGCTATCCGGGCGGCAAACCTGATGGCTCACCGATGCTGTTCGAAACCGGTTATGGTCCGTCGGGCCTGCCGCATATCGGGACGTTTCAGGAAGTGCTGCGGACCACGCTGATCCGCCGTGCTTATGAGACGCTGACCGGCGGCGCGCCCACGCGGCTGGTGGCGTTTTCGGATGATATGGACGGGCTTCGCAAAGTGCCGGACAATGTGCCGAATGCCGATCTGCTCCGCGCCAATCTGGGCAAACCGCTCAGCCGGATTCCCGATCCGTTCGGCAAGTTTGAGAGCTTTGCCGCGCATAACAATGCGATGCTGCGGGTGTTCCTTGACCGGTTCGGGTTCGACTATGAATTCGTCTCGTCGAGCGAGGTTTATAATTCGGGCGGCTTTGATGATGCGCTCAAAAATGTCCTGCGCAATTTCGATGCGATCATGGGGGTGATGCTGCCGACACTGCGGGCGGAGCGTGCCGCGACCTATTCGCCGGTGCTGCCGGTCTCACCCACCAGCGGCGCGGTGTTGCAGGTGCCGGTGAGCGTAGTCGATGCCGAGGCCGGGGTAATCCGGTTCGAGGATGCGGGGCGGGTGGTCGAGCAATCGATCCTTGGCGGGCAGGCCAAGCTGCAATGGAAGGTCGATTGGGCGATGCGCTGGGTATCGCTGGGCGTCGATTACGAGATGTATGGCAAGGATCTTACCGACAGCGGGGTGCAATCGGGCAAGATCGCGCAGATCCTGGGCGGGCGGAAGCCAGAAGGGCTGATCTACGAGCTATTCCTCGATGAAAAGGGCGAGAAGATCTCCAAGTCCAAGGGCAATGGACTGACCATCGATCAGTGGCTCGAATATGGCAGCGACGATAGTCTGAGTTTCTATATCTTCCGCGAGCCGAAGAGCGCCAAATCGCTCCACACCGGGATCATTCCGCGCGCGGTCGATGAGTACTGGCAGTTCCGCGAAAAGCTGAGAGAGCAGCCGGTCGAGCAGCAGCTGGGCAATCCGGTGTGGCATTTGCTGCGCACCAATGGCTATCACGGCGGGGCGGGCGAGCGCCTGCCGGTGACTTACGGGCTGCTGCTCAATCTGGTCGGCGTGCTGGGGGCGGGGGCGAGCCGCGATCAGGTCTGGTCATATCTTGGCAATTATGTCGCCAATGCCGATCCCGCCGCGCATCCCGCGCTGGATGCGCTGGTTGGCAAGGCGCTGGCCTATAACCGTGATCTGGTTGCGCCCACCTTGCTCCGCCGCAAGCCGGAAGCAGGCGAGGCCGCCGCTTTGACCGCGCTGGATGAGGAGCTGGCCGCGACGTCCGATGATGCCACTGCCGAGGAAATCCAGAACATCGTCTATGCGATTGGCAAGGATCCGCACTATGGCTTTGAAGGCCTGCGCGACTGGTTCAAGGCGCTGTATGAGACGCTGCTCGGCTCCTCCCAGGGCCCGCGGATGGGCAGCTTCATCGTGCTTTACGGGATCGCCAATACCCGCACGCTGATCGCCGAGGCCCTAGCGAACTGAAGCCGCAATCCAGCGGTCGATCTTGGCTTCCAGGATCGGCAGGGGCAGGGCACCCGAACCCAGCACCTGTTCGTGAAAGGCGCGAATATCGAACTTTGGCCCCAGCGCGCTTTCCGCCTTGGCCCGCAGCCGCTGGATGGTGAGCGCACCGATCTTGTAGCTCAGTGCCTGTCCCGGAATGGCAATATAGCGCTCCACCTCGGCAGTCGCATCGCTGCGGCCCATGCCCGAATTGGCGAGCATGTAATCGATCGCCTGCTCGCGGCTCCAGTCTTTGGTGTGGAGCCCGGTATCGACCACCAGCCGCATCGCGCGCAGCATCTCGTCATCCAGCGTCCCCCAGTGCTGCAACGGGTCTTTGTAGAAGCCCATCGAATAGCCCAGCGTTTCGGCATAAAGCGCCCAGCCTTCGACATACGCATTGTTGCCGCCAAAGCGCTGGAAATCGGGCAGCGTCGTATCCTCCTGCGCCAGGCTGATCTGGAAGTGATGCCCCGGTGCGCCTTCGTGCAGGTACAGCGTGGTGATCCCGCTCAGGAAGCGGCTGGGCAGATCATAGGCGTTGTAGAAAAACGTGCCAGGCCGCGAGCCATCGGGCGCGCCCTGATTATAGCTGCCGCCCGCCTCAAATTTCTCACGATAGGCGGGGTAAGGCTGGATCAGCAGCGGAGTTTTAGGGGTGCGGGCGAAGTATTTCGGCACCTGCGCATCCACCGCGCGGCCCACGGCAGCATAACCATCCGCCAGCTCCTGACGCGTGGTAGGATGGAACCGCGGGCTGGTGCGGATGTAATCGAAGAACGCGCGCAGATTACCGGCATAGCCCATCTCACGCCGCACCCCGTCCATCTCGTGCTGGATGCGGGCGACTTCATTCAGGCCAAGGTTGTGAACATCGGCGGGATCAAGCGGCAGCGTGGTGTGCCGGGCGACCAGCCTGCGATAAAGCCCAGCGCCGCCCTTCATGGCAGACAGGCCCACCACATCGCGTGCCGCAGGCAGATATTCGTCATTCAAAAAGCTGCGGAGGCGGCGATATGCGGGGTAGATATCTCGGCCTATCGCAGCGGCATAGGCGGTGCGCAGCGGCTCTTTTGCGCCATCGGGAACAGTGGATGGGAATGCGAGGACGGGCGAATAGAACGGCGAATCCTCTGTCCTTTGCGCCAGCAGCGCATCGATCTGGGCGATCATGTTGGTGGTCGTCAGCTTTGTGTCGACCACGCCGCTGGCCATGCCCTGGCGAAACCGGTTGATCGCATTGTCGATTACACCGGCAAAGGCCTGGTCCACCGCCAGATTGCGGCGATAATCAGCCTCATCATCATATTGCGCCGCGCCGCCCTTGGCCATCAGCGAAGGGAATTCGATGTGCAGCCCGCCGAAATGGTTGAGCGGGCGCACGGCTGTAAGCGCCAGCATATCGGGTTGGAGCCAGGTGACTTCATCCCGCTTGTCGAGTGTAAAGACGTCATAAGAAATCTGCCGCTGCGCGCTCAGCTTGCGGCGATCGATCCGTTGCAGCCCTGCGATGCTTTTGCGCACTGATGCCAGCGCGGCGCGGGTCTGCGCTTCGGTGAAATAACGCGCCAGCGCTGCCCCATCGATCTCGCCGCCGCGATTGAGCACGCTCAGCGGATCGAGTGCATCGCCGCGCCGCGTATCATCGCGGAACAGCGCCATCAGACGCGCGTCTTCCGCCGCAGCTGGAAGCGGGGATGCCGCTGCCACTGGTGGCACGGCTGCGGGCGGCGCAGAGATCTGTGCACAAGCTCCGCTGGCCGCTGCGATCAGCAGCAGCGGCAGTTTGCGCCAAGTCTTCATTCTCAACCCCATTTGCGCGTGCGATACCATTTGGTGATGACGTATTTTACCCCGCGCAGCACCGGTGTTCCGGCGTGCATGGTCGCATCGTTCAGCGATCCATCGGGCCGGGCGTTGTTCCAGATAATCATCGCGCCTTGTTGCGCCGGGATCGATATGCCGATCCGGTTGAAGTCGGTCGTCCCGCCGTCCTCAACCTCATTCAGATAAACCATCGCGGAAAAACAGCGCTGCCCGCCGCGTTTGGCTTCGTCTTTCCAATAGGCCGCCTTGGTGAAAAACCAGTCCATATGAGGTTTGAATTCCTGCCCCGGCAAATAGCGCTGGCCCTGGATCGTCTCACCATTGTCATGCGGAATGCCCAGCAGATCATCGATCCGCCGCTCCACCATCCGCACGAACGGATCGCCGCGAATAACATCGCCGGAATAGCTGGTGCGGAAATTTTCGCCGTAACCGTGATCGAACACCCGCGATGGCTTGGCCACCACATCGATCATCGCGATCAGCGTCTCGCATTCGGCGGGGCTGAGGAATTGCGACACCGCAAAAATCTCTGCCTGATCGGTCGGAACTGGCTGCACGGCCGGATCGGCGGCAAGCCGCTTGCGCACAAGCGAACCCATGCGAACCAGCGCCGCTCTATCAGGATTGGGGTAAGGCAGGGGATTAGTCACGATGGCCGACTGCCTATCGGGATTGCGGCACAGGGCAAGCGGAAAGCAGCTTGCTCAAGGCTTTGCTTTGCGCCAGTTTCCCCCAGCATGAGCATGAAAAAACCAGCTATCAACCGCTATTCGCGCGGCGCCATGTTGTTTCACTGGGCGATTGCCACCCTGATCGCGCTGAACTTTGTCGTCGCCTGGCTGGCCGAAGATCTGCCCAAGGCTGAAAAAATGCAGCTCATGGGCAATCACAAGACGATCGGCATCACCATCTTGCTGTTGTCGCTGGGCCGGCTGTTGTGGCGCTTTACCAAATCGGTTCCGGTGCTTTCGGGCGGGCTAAAGGCGTGGGAAGTGGCACTGGCCAAAGTTACCCATGCGCTGCTTTACTTGCTGATGATCGGTATCCCGGCCAGCGGCTGGATCATATCTTCAGCTGCGTCAGGCGGAAAGCCGGTAGGCGTCTTCGGGCTGTTTTCCTATCCCGGCCTGCCGCTGACACAAAGCAAGCCGATCGCCGGCCTGTTCAAGGAATTTCACGAGGTGATGGCCACCGCCATGCTGGTGCTGCTGGCTTTGCATGTGATGGGCGCACTCAAACATCAGTTCATTGATCGGGAAGGTTCGATCTGGCGAATGTTGCCCGGGCGGGGATAGTGGCGCGGGGATTATGGCCGCCCCATGAAAAAGCCCCCGCATTGCTGCGGGGGCTCCATCGGCGGGTCCACTCACCGGCGATCAGTATGGCTTACCAGAAAAAGTTGTTGATCACATCGACCACTTCGCCGCTGTAGATATCGACCAGCAGTGCATCATCGTAATAGCGTACCCAGCGATACGGGCCATAGGCATCGGGCAGGCGGTACTGCCACGGATCATTGATCCAGTAGCGGTTGCCATAAAACAGCGAATCTATGAAAAATCCGATGCTCAGACGGCGGTAGCTGTAGTTCCGGTAGGGCGAATAATAGCTGCCACTGCTGAAGAGACTTCGGTTGTGGCTGCGATAGCTGTACCAGTTATAGCGATTTTCGCGGCGCCAGTTGTTGTCCCAACGCTGATCGTGATCGCGATAGCTTGAACGGTTGCGATCATTGCGCCAGCTGTCGTTACGCCAGCTGTCGTCACGGTGACCATCGCGCCAGCTATCCGCAGTGCTGCCATCGCCGCGATCCCGGCGATCATCGGTACGACCGGTCCAGCGGTTGCCACCGCGCGTCTCAATCTGGCCATCGTTGGTGTGGACGGTGGTAGATCCACGGATTGGCCCACGCCAGCCAGGCGATTGCGTTGTAACGGTTGCGGAATTGTCGCCACGTCCGCGCCAGTTTCCCCCGTCATTGCTGCGGTCACCATTGCTGCGATCAGCTTGCGGGTGTCCGCGATTGCCATCGGGGCGATCTCCGCGAACCCGTCCGCCATTGCCATCCCAGCCGGTGTTGGCCCGGGCCTGCGGCGCAGCGGCTGCCTCGCCGGTGGGCGATGCAGGCGGGGTCCAGCCACTGGTGTTGGGCCCGCGCCAGCTGTGCTGGACCGGCTCTGGCCGCGCGGGCTGGTCTTGACGGCCAGACTGGTCCTGCCGGTCAGCCCGCTCATGACGGGACGGCTGTTCCTGCCGGGCGGCTTGCTGGCCCGAATCGCCGCGAACGGCCACATCGGCCCGCGCTTCACCGCGGTCATGACGGCGGCCGCCACGTTCGCCATCATCCTGATCCGCCATCGCGATTCCGGGAAGCGTCAGCGCCGACAGCGCAACGAAAAGCGCGGCCCGGCGTCCTGAATTCTTGAAAGACTTGACGGCCATAGCCGTTCTCCATCCATTTGCACCGCACCATCGGCGGCGACCATGAATGCAGAACTACCCGATTCGCGCTGTCGCGAAGGTGAATGGAACGGTAAGCTTGCGGTTCAGGTTGGGCGCCTCACCGGGTCAACTTCTTATACGCCAGCCTGGTCGGACGATCCGCTGCATCGCCCAGTCTGCGGCGTTTGTCTTCTTCGTAAGCTTCGAAGTTGCCTTCGAACCATTCGACGTGGCT
>JAYVKX010000217.1:0-10945 GCA_043768005.1 Novosphingobium sp.
GGTGTTGGATCAATTAACCAAGGGGCGTGTTACGGTGCGCTTCTTCACGCCCTCGGCGCAGCTGGCACCCTATATTACCACCTACTACCTCACCGAAGCGGTGCTGCTTGAGGGTGAGCAGATCGCGGATTGGCTTCATCCTGAATGGGGCAATTTGCGGTTCAGCAAGAACGACAACTGGCAGGCCGCAATCGGGAATGAGCCGCTGGTCATGGCCCCGCACTTCATCGCCACCGGCCCAACCAGCCGCGCCGCCCAGTTCGTTACGGGCACGATGCGGGCCTGGGGAATTGGCTTGTTGCCGCAAGGCTGGACCCGACTGATCGATGCCAGCGCGGATCAGTTTGCCGATCGGTTCGTCGACGGCGCGAGCGAACCTGCTTTTGCAGCCTTCGCCCCGCTGCTGGATGAATTGTTCCCCGGGCAAGCCCCTGATCCCGCTGGTGAGGCCGCGCAGATCGACCGGTTTCTGCTCGCCATGCTAGCCAGACGCCCACTGCTGGAGGATGAAAGCCGGCTCCATAAGGCCCATTCTGCACTGATCGATTGCGAAGTGAACGCGGTTGGCGAACTGGCGGCGCGGCTCGGCCTGTCGTCGCGTTCGCTGGAACGGCTCAGCCTGCGGGCATTCGGGTTTCCGCCCAAGCTGCTGCTACGGCGTCAGCGATTTCTACGCAGCCTGGCGCAATTCATGCTCGATCCTTCGCTCAAATGGATCACCACGTTGGATTGGCACTATGTCGATCAGGCGCATTTTGTTCGCGATTTCCGCCGGTTCATGGGGATGAGCCCCAGCAGCTATGCGACGATGGATCATCCGGTCATGCGCGCCGCAGCAACGGCGCGGGCCGCAGCAACCGGGGAGGCGGTCCAGGTTTTGCACCATCCCCGGCGCGCTGACGGAATGCTTGCCAAGTCGCCGTGGCCGCCGCAAGGTGGGCGCAACTAATTTTCGGGGGGGAAACCTTCGGTGTCGCCTGCACATACAGTAACTGCGCGATTTCATGCGCCTCCGGAAGACTTGCGCCGCTTCCTGACCACTTTTTATGTCACCGAAATTGAGGTCGCCGATGGCGGCGTCATTACCGATGCGCTGCAGCCGGAATGGGCTAATCTACGCTTTTTCTCGGGCGATCGGCCTGATTGCTGGATCGAAGCTGGCGATCAAATCGAAGGGGCCAGTTTTGTTGCAACCGGCCCCAGCACAAGATGCACCAACTTCCGGCTTGGGACGAGCCGCCTGTGGGGGATCGGGCTTTTGCCGCTGGGCTGGGCCCAATTCATCCGCGCCCCGGCCGCCGAACACGCCAATCTTGTCGCTGACGGGTTGACGCACCCCAGCTTCAACAGCTTCGTATGCCTGGACGCGGACCTGTTTGGCGATCAGGCTGACGAGGCGGCGGAGCTGGCCCGGCTGATCGCCTTTTTCCGGGCACGACTTGCCAATCCGCCCACCGATGCCGAGCGGATCTTCGCGATCCATCGGGCGTTGGTCGATCCGCTGGTGGCAACAGTGGCGGAATTGGTCAATCGGGTAGGAGTTGGACAGCGCACTATCGAGCGGCTGTGCCGCCGCGCCTTCGGTTTTTCGCCCAAGCTGTTGCTGCGGCGCCAGCGGTTCATGCGCAGCCTGGCCCAATTCATGCTCGACCCCTCGCTCAAATGGATCGGCGCGATCGATTGCCATTATCACGATCAGGCCCAATTCGTGCGGGATTTTCACGAATTCATGGGGATGACCCCCAGCGAATATGTCGCTCGCCCGCACCCTGTCCTGGAGAAGTTCATGCATGAACGCGCCCGCGTTGCCGGGGCCCCGGTGCAGATCATGGATCGGCCCGAGGGCGTGACCGGTAATGGGGCCGGTAATGGGCGAGTATGGATGCCGGAATGAGAGCAGCACAGATTTAGGGTTTGGAACCGCGCTCCGCATGGCTAAGGAATGGCGCAAGACCCCAGCTTTTCATCAGACGAACGGAACTTATCGCAGTGGATTATGCAGCAGCCGGGCAGCTAGCGCTTACGCGGATCGCGGACGCGCAGGATCTGGGCAGCGTAGAGCAGCTGCGGGTCGAGTTTCTGGGCAAGGCGGGGTCAATTTCCGGTCTACTCAAGACGCTTGGCACGATGTCAGCCGATCAGCGCCTGTCTGAAGGGCCGCAGATCCACGCCTTGCGCGAAACGGTGAGCGCGGCGCTGGCGCTGCGCAAAGCTGCGCTGGATGGTGCGGCGCTGGAAGCGCGGCTGGCGACTGAGACGATCGATCTTTCGCTTCCCGTCCCCGAAACGCTGCGCGGCTCGATCCATCCGGTCTCGCAGGTTATGGACGAGCTGGCCGAAATCTTTGCCGACATGGGCTTCGCGGTCGCCTCGGGGCCCGAGATCGAGGACGATTGGCACAATTTCACCGCGCTCAACATGCCCGAAAGCCATCCGGCGCGGGCGATGCACGATACGTTTTATTTCCCCGATCAGGGGCTGGAGGGCCGGGCGATGCTGCTGCGCACCCATACCTCGCCGGTGCAGATCCGGACTATGCTGGCAGATGGTGCGCCGCTGCGGATCATCGCGCCCGGGCGGGTTTATCGCTCGGACAGTGATGCGACGCACACCCCGATGTTCCATCAGGTCGAAGGGCTGGTGATCGATCGCGGCATCCACCTCGGCCACCTCAAATGGACGCTGGAAACCTTCCTCAAGGCTTTTTTTGAGCGCGACGATATCGTGCTGCGCCTGCGGCCAAGCTATTTTCCGTTCACCGAGCCTTCGGTGGAGGTCGATGTGGGCTGGACGCTGGTGGATGGTCGCCGCGTGCTGGGTGGCAGTGAGGGCTGGATGGAGCTGCTCGGCAGCGGGATGGTCAATCGCAAGGTGATCGCCGCGGGCGGGCTCGATCCCGACGAATGGCAGGGCTTTGCCTTCGGCGTCGGGGTCGACCGGCTCGCCATGCTTAAATACGGGATGGACGATCTGCGCGCCTTCTTCGACGGGGATGGGCGCTGGCTGGCGCACTATGGCTTCTCGCCGTTCGATGTGCCGACGCTTTCGGGCGGCGTGGGAGCAGCAGCATGAAGTTCTCGTTCAGCTGGCTCAAGGAACATCTCGCCACCGATGCGAGTGCGAGCGAGATCGCCGCTAAGCTCAACGCTATCGGGCTCGAGGTCGAGGGAGTCGACAATCCGGCGGAAAAGCTCGCCGCATTCCGCATCGCGCGCGTGCTGAGCGCCGCGCCGCACCCCCAGGCGGATAAGCTGCAGGTGCTGTCGGTCGACGCCGGGGACGGTGCTGTCCAGGTCGTGTGCGGCGCACCCAATGCGTGCGCCGGGTTGGTCGGGGTGTTCGGACCGGCCGGAGCGACAGTTCCTGCGAACGGCATGGTGCTCAAGGTCGCGGCGATCCGCGGGGTCGAGTCCAACGGCATGATGTGTTCGGTGCGCGAGCTGGAACTCGGCGAAGAGCACGAGGGCATCATCGAACTTGCTCCCGATGCGCCGGTCGGCCAGCGCTATGCGGTATGGGCGGGGCTCGACGATCCAGTATTCGACGTTGCGATCACCCCGAACCGGCAGGATTGCATGGGGGTGCGCGGGATCGCCCGCGATCTCGCGGCGGCGGGCATGGGCACGCTCAATCCGCTGGCCGAGGTTTATCGCATGACGGCGCTGGCACCGGTCCAGGGTGTAGATCCCGCACCAAGCGTGGCGACGCTCGATCCCGAGGGCTGCCCCGCCTTTTACTCGCAGGCGGTATCAGGCGTGACCAACGGCACCGCGCCGCCGTGGATGCGGCAAAAGCTGGCCGCGATCGGCCAGAAGCCGATCTCGATGCTGGTCGATATCACCAATTTCATCGCGGTCGATCTCGGCCGGCCGCTGCACGTTTACGACCGCGCCAAGCTTACCGGGCGACTTGTGGCGCGCCGGGCCCGGGACGGCGAGGAGGTGCTGGCGCTCAACGGCAAGAGCTACACCCTCGACAGCTCGATGACCGTGATCGCCGACGATGCCGCGGTGCATGACATCGGCGGGATTATGGGCGGTGCCCATTCGGGCGTGTCCGAGAGCACCACCGACGTGCTGATCGAGTGCGCCTGGTTCGAACCCGAACATATCGCGCGCACCGGGCAGAAACTTGGCCTGACCAGCGACGCGCGCCAGCGATTCGAGCGCGGGGTCGATCCCGCGTTCCTCGACGACGGGCTGGCAATCGCGACCAAGCTGGTGCTCGAACATTGCGGCGGGACCCCCTCCGCCGTGACCCGCGCCGGGCAGCCGCCGCTGGCCCCGCGTGTCATCGCCTATGATTCCGGCCTGTGCGAACGGCTCGGCGGGATCGCGGTGGCCGAAAGCGATCAGCAGGCGATCCTCGAACGTCTGGGCTTCGCCGTGGCGGAGGATTGGCAGGTAACGATTCCCAGCTGGCGCCGCGACATCGATGGTCCGCCGGACCTGGTCGAGGAAGTGGTGCGGATTCATGGGCTCGACCGCGTGAAAAGCGCCCCCCTGCCGCGCGCGGATGGGCTCGCCAAGCCGACGGCCACCCCATCGCAGAAACTGGAAAGCCGCCTGCGCCGCGCAGCTGCAGCGCGCGGGCTGGGCGAGGCGGTGACCTGGTCGTTCCTCCCCGAAGGCGAGGCAGAGGCCTTCGCAGAGGGCAACGGCGGGCTGTGGCTGCTCGCCAATCCCATCAGCGAGGACATGAAGGCGATGCGGCCCTCATTGCTGCCGGGCCTGCTCAGCGCCGCGCGCCGCAACCTCGATCGCGGCGCAAACGGGCTGCGGCTGTTCGAGATCGGGCGGCGCTATTTGCGTGGGCCAGCGGGCCGGAGCGATGAGCGGCAGACCCTCGGGCTGCTGCTGGTCGGCGAAAAAACCGCGCGCAGTTGGGCTACTGGCAAGGCGACCAGCTTCGATGCCTTTGATGCCAAGGCCGAGGCATTGGCGCTGCTCGCCGAAGCCGGTGCGCCGGTCGATAATCTGCAAGTCTCCGGAGACGCCGGGCAGCAGTTCCACCCCGGCCAGTCGGCCACGCTGCGGCTTGGCCCCAAGACGGTGCTGGCGCGGTTCGGAATGCTGCACCCCGCAACGCTCAAGGCCTTCAATATCGATGCGCCGGTCGCAGCGGTCGAGCTGTTCCTCGATGCGATCCCGGCGAAGAAGGGCGCTGCCAGCTTCGCCCGCGCCGCCTATGCCCCGCCCGCGCTGCAGGTGGTGACGCGCGACTTTGCCTTCCTGGTGGCGGCCACAACCCCGGCCGGCGATCTGGTCCGGATGGTCAAGGGCGCAGACAAGATCAACATCACCTCTGTGCGCTTGTTCGATGATTTTCGGGGCGCTGGCGTGCCGGAAGGGCAGAAATCGCTGGCGGTCGAAGTCACGCTCCAGCCCGGCGACAAGAGCTATGACGAGGCAGAGCTGAAAGCGATTGGCGCGCGGGTGACGGCGGCGGCTGCGAGGCTCGGCGCGACGTTGCGTGGGTGATGACTGATTTAGAGCAGGAAGAGCGCGGTTTGCGCCACGCGGTTGAGCGCGCGCTGCGCTATCGGCTAAATCAGGCGGCGGCTGAGCGCACGCCAATTCTGGACTATGGTGCAGTCCATGCAAGCTTCGCCCGACCGGTGCCAGAAGTCGGGGATGAGCCAGAGCGGATAATCGAGGAACTGGCCCGCCTTGCCGAGCCGGGGTTGCGGGCAAGCACCGCACCGCGCTTCTATGGCTGGGTGACTGGCAGTTCCCATCTGACGGGCGTGGCGGCTGATTGGTTGACCAGTGCGTGGGGCCAGAACGCGGCCACCATTGCCATGTCACCCGCCGCTGCTGCTGTCGAAGCGGTGGTCGAAGGCTGGCTGCTGGATTTGCTGGGCCTGCCCACCTCATCATCGATTGGGTTTGTGACCGGGGCGACTGTCGCCAACACTGTGTGTCTGGCTGCGGCCCGCAGTGAATTGCTCATCCGGCAAGGCTGGGATGTCGAGGCCGATGGACTGGTTGGCGCACCGCCGCTGCCGGTTCTGATCGGTGCAGACGCCCATGCAACGCTGTTCACTGCGCTAAAACTGCTTGGGTTTGGCACCAGCCGCGTAATCAGCGTTCCGGCGGATGCCATGGGCCGGATGATCCCGGCAGAGCTTGAGCGCGCGCTGGCCCGGGTCAGCCATCCAGCGATCGTGATCGGTCAGGCCGGGCAGATAAATACCGGGGCGAGCGATCCGTTTGCCGAAATAGCGCCGCTGGTCCGCGTGGCAGGCGGCTGGCTGCATGTTGATGGCGCGTTTGGCCTGTGGGCACAAGCGAGCGCAGACACGCGGATTTCCGGGCAGACTGCCGGGGTTGAGCAAGCCGACAGCTGGGCAACCGATGGCCATAAATGGCTACAAGTGCCCTATGATTCGGGCTTTGCGATCGTTCGCGATTCTGCCGCGCACCGCCGCGCCATGGCGGTTTCGGCCAGCTATCTGCCGCCGCCGACAGGAGCCGAGCGCGATCCATCGGCCTATGTCCCCGAACTTTCGCGCCGGGCGCGGGGCTTTGCCGCCTGGGCGGTCATCCGCCGGCTGGGCCGCGCCGGAATTGCGCAAATGGTTGATCAATGCTGCGCGGTCGCCGCCCATATCGGGGCTCAGCTGGCGGGTGATGACGGCATTACTTTGGTGGCTCCGGTCGTGCTTAACCAAGTAGTCCTGCGTTTTGGGGATGGCGCTGAGGCCGATGCCCAGACGCTGGCGGTTATCGCGGCGCTTCAGGCCGATGCGGTTGCCTTTGCGGGTGCATCGCAGTGGCGCGGGCAATGGGTCATGCGCGTTTCGGTCTCATCCATCGCCACGACGCTGGCTGATGCCGATCTTACTGTCGATGCGATCCGCCGTGCCTGGGTGAAGGTTCAGCAACAAGGCTGACCTTTCCAATCGGGCAAGCAGGCCCTAGAGGGCGCGGCCATGTCCAGCACTTCTGTTTCCAATCGCCGCACCTTCGCGATCATTTCGCACCCTGACGCGGGCAAGACCACGCTGACCGAGAAGCTGCTGCTGCAAGGCGGCGCGATCCATCTGGCGGGCGAGGTCAAGGCGCGCGGGGCTGCGCGGCGCGCGCGCTCGGACTGGATGAAGATCGAACAGCAGCGTGGGATTTCCGTGACCTCCAGCGTGATGACGTTTGAGCGTGCCAATCCTGACGGGCGCATCATCACCTTCAACCTGCTCGACACGCCGGGCCACGAGGATTTTTCCGAAGACACCTATCGCACGCTGACCGCGGTCGACTCCGCGATCATGGTGATCGATGCCGCCAAGGGGATCGAGCCGCAGACCCGCAAGCTGTTCGAGGTGTGCCGGATGCGATCTGTGCCGATTATCACCTTTATCAACAAAGTTGACCGGGAAGGCCGCTCACCCTTCGATCTGATGGACGAGGTGGCCGATGCGCTGGCGCTGGATGTCTGCCCGATGGGCTGGCCGGTGGGAATGGGCGGATTGTTTCAGGGCGTGCTCGATCTGGCGACGGGCAATGTCAGTCGACCCGAGGGGGACAGCCGCGAATTTCTGGGCAAGGTCGATCATGCACCCGAATTGCCCGCCGACATTGCCGATGAGGTGGAGCTGGCCACCGGGGGCTATCCCTCATTCGATATCGAAGCCTACCGCCATGGCGATCTGACCCCGGTGTATTTCGGTTCGGCGCTGAAGAATTTCGGGGTAGCTGCGCTGATTGATGCCATCGCCAGCTTTGCCCCGCCGCCGCGCCCCCAGCCGAGCCATTCAGGCGTGATCGATCCCGAATTCGATGAGGTCACCGGCTTCATCTTCAAGGTGCAGGCCAATATGGATCCGCAGCACCGCGATCGGATCGCCTTCATGCGGCTGGTTTCCGGCACCTTCAAGCGCGGGATGAAGCTGGTTCCATCCGGGCTTGGCAAGCCGATCGCGGTCCATTCGCCAATCCTGTTCTTCGCCCAGGACCGCGAACTGGCCGATACTGCCGAGGCCGGCGACATTATCGGCATTCCCAACCACGGCACGCTCAGGGTGGGCGATACGCTGTCTGAAAAGAACGAGGTGCGCTTTATTGGCCTGCCCAATTTTGCCCCCGAAATCCTCCGCCGTGTGGCGCTCAAAGATCCGACCAAGACCAAGCAGCTGCGCAAAGCGCTGGATGATCTGTCTGAAGAGGGCGTGATCCAGGTGTTTTATCCTGAGATCGGGGCGCAATGGATCGTGGGTGTGGTCGGCCAGCTCCAGTTGGAGGTGCTGATTTCGCGGCTTGAGGCAGAATACAAGGTTGCAGCCGTGCTTGAGCCATCGCCGTTCGATACCGCGCGCTGGCTTAAAGGCAGCGATGCCGCGCTCAAAGGGTTCAGCGATTTCAACAAGGCTAATCTCGCCCATGATCGCGATGGTGATCCGGTATTCATGGCCCGCTCGGCCTGGGACGTGACCTATCAGCAGGAACGACATCCCGAACTGGCGTTCAGTGCGATCAAGGAGCGGTGAAGGCTTTCGGTAAGCGCTATGATCGGTTAGCAGTGGGGTATGTCTGATTTTACCGACACGCTGAGCGAAGACCATACCGCGATGATTTCGCGGCAGAGTGTCTTTTTTGTTGCCACTGCCGCGGCCGATGCACGGATCAATCTTTCGCCCAAAGGCTATGATGCGTTCCGCGTGATCGCGCCGGACCGGGTCGCCTATCTTGATCTTGGCGGATCGGGGAACGAGACTAATGCGCATCTGCTGGCGGATGGACGCATCACCATCATGATGTGCAATTTCCAGCAACCCGCGCTGATCCTGCGGATTTATGGCAAGGGCCGTCCGGTGTTGCCCGCTGATGCCGATTGGGCCGAGCTGGCAGGCCACTTCATCCTGCTGCCCGGCACCCGCCAGATTTTCGACATTGCGGTGGACAGCGTCCAGACCAGCTGCGGCTGGGGCGTGCCGGTGATGGACCTCGATCATGAGCGGCCGACGCTGACGAAATATCACGCTCAGCAAGATCCGGTGAAATGGGTTGCCAAGGTCCAGGGCCGGACCAAAAGCATCGATGGCCTGCCCGCGCGGGCAACCGATCGCTTCATCCCGGGCAATGTTGCGGGGGCCTGATCGCAGGCGTGGAGCTGACTTTCGCCAGCTATAATATCCACAAGGCGGTCGGGCTCGATCGCCGCCGCGATCCTGACCGGATCCTGGCCATCCTGCGCGAAATCGATGCCGATGTGATTGCCCTGCAGGAAGCGGACCGCCGCTTTGGCCGGCGTGAGAGCGTGCTGTCGCTTGCCGCCATCGACGAACACACTCCCTACCGCGCGGTGCCACTAACGATGCGGCCCGATAGTATCGGCTGGCACGGCAATGCGCTGCTAGTTCGCCGCAGGCTCCGCATAGTCGAAGCCGGGATTGTTCCGCTGCCAACGCTGGAGCCGCGCGGCGCGATTCGGGTTGACCTGTTGGCAGAAGGGCGGCGACTGCGGGTGGTGGGTATGCACCTTGATCTGTCCGGTCTGCGCCGCCGCCAGCAGCTGCGCGCGATCCTTGCCCATGTTGGCCAATGCGGGGTCCATTGCCCGACCGTGCTGATGGGCGATACCAACGAATGGGCATTGCATGGCGGGGCACTGCGCGAATGCCACGGACCCTGGAGGGTGCTGGCCCCCGGACGCAGCTTTCCGGCGCGGCGTCCGGTGGCTCAGCTCGACCGGCTGGTGATCTCGCCCGAATGGGAGCTGCTGGGCGCAGGGGTCCATCACAGCGCATTGGCCGCCCGCGGATCCGATCATCTGCCGGTCTGGGCGCGGCTGACGCTGCCTAAAATTTAGGCAGCTGCGCGATGCGCGGGCGAGGCTTGTGGGTGACACGCGGGCAAGTTTCGCCAAAAACCCTGCAGTTTCAGCAATCCGTTCAACTGGCATGGCTCTTGCGGGAGCAGCGCTGCCGGCATTTGGTCGGCGGCTAACAGGGGATCGGCCATGAAATTCATCATCGCCATCATCAAGCCGTTCAAGCTTGACGAGGTGCGTGAAGCCCTCAGTGCTCTTGGGGTCGCGGGGATGACCGTGTCCGAGGTGAAGGGTTTTGGACGGCAAAAAGGGCAGACCGAGATTTATCGCGGCGCAGAATATTCAACCAATATGTTGCCCAAGGTGAAGATCGAAGTTGCAGCCAGCGATGACCTCGCTCCGCAAATCGTCGAGACGATCCAGCAAGTTGCCAGTACCGAAGCGATTGGCGACGGTAAGATCTTCGTCCTCGACCTCGTATCCGCCACCCGCATCCGCACCGGTGAAACCGGGGACATGGCGCTGTGACAGCCGTGTTTGACAGGAGAGAATCCACCATGATCCGCAAGATTATTTGTGGCGCCGCAGCGCTCGGCACTTCGCTGTTCGCTGCGACCGCCGCCTTCGCCCAGGATGTGGCAGCTGCCGCTACCTCCAGCCCCGCCGTGAGCCAGGCTGTCGCAGCGGCCACCAGCCTGATCAAGGCGCCAACCGCCGAACAAATGGCCACTATGGTCGACAAGGGCGACACCAGCTGGATGTTGGTTTCGTCTATCCTCGTTTTGATGATGAGCGTGCCTGCCCTTGCGCTGTTCTATGGCGGCCTGGTGCGGACCAAGAACATGCTCAGCGTTCTGATGCAGGTGTTCATGATCGTTTCGGTCGCGTCGCTGGTCTGGGTCTGCTGGGGCTATACGATGGCCTTTACCAGCGGCGGAGATAGCGCGCTGGCACCCTTCATCGGTGGGTTCTCCAAGGTTGGCTTGCTCGGTGTTTCGGGCTCGACCTATGCGGCGACCTTCTCGAACAACGTCTATATTCCGGAATTCGCTTTCGTGGTGTTCCAGATGACATTTGCCTGCATCACCCCGGCGCTGATCGTTGGTGCCTTTGCCGAACGGGTAAAGTTCACGCCGCTGATCGTCTTCGTCGTGCTGTGGCTGACGGTGGTCTATTT
>JAYVKX010000218.1:0-3562 GCA_043768005.1 Novosphingobium sp.
AGCGAGCGGTCAGCCGCCGCACTGGTGGATGGGGTTACGAGGAGAGGGGGATCATCTTGCATCACCCGCAGACAGACCGCCTGCGCGCCGCTGTGTCAATCGCCTGAGCGCTTGAACAGCCGCGAAAGCACGAAACCTAACAGAGCCGCGATGCCGATCGCCATGCCGGGGCTTTTGCGAACGAACGCCTTGGCATCCTCGCCCAGCTCGTCCAGTTCCTTGGCTTCGATCTTGGCGGCGGTTTCCTGCATGGTCCGCGCGGCGGTGCGGGCATAATCGCCATAGCGGGTGCCCAGCTTCTCATCGATCGATCCGGCATTGTCGGCCACAATCTTGCCCAGCCCCGAAATCGCATCGCTGGCGCGGGCCTTGCCGTCCTGGGCCAGTACGGCGGCGCGATCCTTGGCCTGTGCGGAAAGTTGCTTGGCCTCATCCGCCCAGTCATTGCCGGCTCCGACCAGCTTTTCGCGGTAAGCGCCGCTACGATCCTGCACTTCCTGACCCAGTGCTTTCGCGCCTGAACGGGCTTCGTCCAGTGCTTTGCTGAACTTGGCCTTGGCCAGAACTCGCGGCGATTCGGCAGCGGCTGCAGCCTTGGCAGCGACAGCGGCGCGCGGCTTTTTGGCGGCGGGTTGCTTTGCGGGGGCGGCTTTGGAGGTGGTTTTCTTCGAAGCGGAGGTATCGGCCATGGCTTTTGCCTTTACTGCGCCCCGGACGGGGCTGATGGATGTGAAATGGTATTCATTGCGGCATAGCGCAAGGTCCGGTTTATAATGGGGTAATGCTGCTTGTCTCGCAAGGTTCCCCTGCTAAGGGACCGACAATTGTTCAACCGCTGCTGGTCCAGAGGAGCTTAACCCATCATGACCGCCATCATCGATATCCACGCCCGCGAAATTCTGGATAGCCGGGGCAACCCCACGGTCGAGGTGGAGGTGTTGCTTGACGATGGCAGTTTTGGCCGCGCCGCCGTCCCCTCGGGCGCATCGACCGGCGCGCATGAGGCGGTGGAGCTGCGCGATGGCGACAAATCGCGCTATCTTGGCAAGGGTGTCCTCAAGGCGGTTGAGGCAGTCAATGGCGAAATCACGGACGCATTGCTCGGTTTCGATGCCGAAGATCAGCGCGATATCGACCGGATCATGATCGAGCTGGACGGGACCGAGAACAAGGCCCGGCTTGGTGCCAATGCCATCCTCGGCGTCAGTCTTGCTGCGGCCAAGGCCGCCGCCAATGCGCGCGGTTTGCCACTATATTCCTACATCGGCGGAGTTTCAGCCCATGTGCTGCCGGTGCCGATGATGAACATCATCAACGGCGGTGAGCATGCCGATAATCCGATCGATTTCCAGGAATTGATGGTCATGCCAATCGGCGCGCCAAGCCTGGCCGAAGCCGTGCGCTGGGGTTCGGAAATTTTCCACACCCTCAAGAAGGGTCTCCATGACAAGGGGCTGGCAACCGCAGTCGGTGATGAAGGCGGGTTTGCCCCAAATCTTGCCAGCACCCGCGCGGCGCTGGACTTCATCATGGCCTCGGTTGAACAGGCCGGGTTCAAGCCGGGCGTGGATGTGGCGCTGGCGCTGGACTGCGCGGCGAGCGAATTCTTTAAGTCCGGCAAATATGGAATCAGCGGCGAGGGGCTGTCACTCAGCCCGCTTGAAATGGCTGATTACCTCGCCAAGCTGTGCGATGATTATCCGATCCGCTCTATCGAAGACGGCATGGGCGAGGATGACTTTGAAGGCTGGGCCGCGCTGACTGCCCAGATCGGCCACAAGATCCAGCTGGTTGGCGATGATCTGTTTGTGACCAATCCCAAGCGCCTGACCATGGGCATCGCCAAGGGGTTGGCCAATTCACTGCTGGTCAAGGTCAACCAGATCGGCACACTTAGTGAAACGCTGGAGGCAGTCAGCATTGCCCAGCGCAGTGGCTATACGGCGGTGATGTCACACCGCTCGGGCGAGACCGAGGATGCGACCATTGCCGACCTTGCGGTTGCCACCAACTGCGGCCAGATCAAGACCGGCAGCCTCGCCCGGTCTGACCGGCTGGCCAAATACAACCAGCTGATCCGGATTGAGGAAGAGCTGGGCGATGCAGCCCATTATGCAGGCGAGGGGGCATTTGGGCGTCTGGCTCGATAGGCTATAGTTGCAGGTCACAAGTTTGCCTGCCGCCAGTAAACCTGCCAGCCTGAATGCTGGGATTTGATCGGGAAGCCGTTGCCATGCTCCGCTTGCTGGTTTAACCGTTCGCTTAAATCAAGTGGACAAGGCAGGCCATGGCAGTATTTCCCACGCATCCTGATGCCGTTGCACCGGTCTGGCTAAGCGAACGCTTGCGCGCTGCAGGAGTGCTGGGTGCTGGCGCGGTTACGGCGCTCAGCTGGGAAGCAATCGGGACCGGGCAGGTGGGCGACAGTGTTCGCTATACTGTGGAGTATGATCGGCCCGGTGCCGGACCTGCCACTATCGCGGGCAAATTTCCCGCATTAGACCCGACCAGCCGCGCCACTGCGGCGGCGTTCGGGCTCTATTCCAAGGAAGTCGGGTTTTATCGCGAGTTGTGCCCGGCGCTGGATATCCGGGTGCCGCAAATGCTGGTGGCCGAACTGGCCGATGATGGCGTCGATTTCATCCTGCTGTTTGAAGATCTTGGCCCGGCGCGCGACGGCAACCAGCTGGCCAGTTGCGGGATCGATGATGCCCGCGCCGCAATTCGCCAGGCCGCCGCGTTGCATGCGCCAAGCTATGGCAATAGCGCGCTGACCGGGGTGGAATGGCTTCAGAACCGCCCGGAAGTTACCGCGCAGATCAAAGCGCTTTACCCAAATGCGCAGGCAATTTTCCGCGAACGGTATGAAGGTTTGCTTGAACCCGAACTGATGCAGATTTGTCAGGGACTGGCCGATATGACAGACCTGTGGTTCGGGCGCGATCCGGATGTGCGCTCATTGGTTCACGGCGATTTCCGGCTGGATAACATGCTGTTCGATATTCATGGCGGGGCAGAGCCGATTGCGGTGCTGGATTGGCAGACGGTCGCGATTGGCAATGGGCTGATCGACATTGGCTATTTCCTGGGCTGCGGCATCGGCAGCGCGCTGCGCCGTCCGCATGAGGAAGAGCTGCTCGCGCTTTATTGCGAGGAAATGAGCCAGCGGGGGGTGCCGATGACGCGCACGGACATCTGGGATCAGTACCTGATCGGCGCGCTGCACGGGGTTTCGACGGCCGTGTTCAGCGCCGCCTATGTTGAACGAACCCCGCGCGGCGATGAAAATTTCCTGTCGATGGCGCGCGGGGCCTGTGAGCTGGCAGCTGAGCATGACAGCCTCGGCACATTGCGAAAGGGCAACTGACCATGCTGAGTATTTCAAAATGCTGAGCCGGGGCGATGATTATCCGCTCCACCAGACGCCCGAACCGATCGCTTATGCGGGCACCGATCGCAATTTTTACGATCGGTATTTCTTCAATGGCTACGCCCCCGATGGCTCGGGCTTTTTTGCGCTAGCCTTCGGGATCTATCCGCAGCTCAATGTTGCTGACGCGCA
>JAYVKX010000219.1:0-3872 GCA_043768005.1 Novosphingobium sp.
CTTTCTGGCGCATGGCTGGGGCGCGGCGAGTGCGGTTCCGGCGGCCAGCCAGTTTGAAATGATGGCCTGCATTGCCGCATGGGGCGTGCCGGTTTCGCCGCTGCTGGTGCGCTGCAATTTGGTTGCGGAATTGCTGCAGCATTACCGCAGCATTGAACAATCCCGCGCCGATCTGCCCTATGACATCGATGGGGTGGTTTATAAGGTCGATCGGCTTGATCTTCAGGCGCGGCTGGGCTTTGTCGCTAAGGCGCCGCGCTGGGCGATGGCGCATAAATTCCCCGCCGAACGCGCTGAAACCACGCTACTGGCAATCGATGTCCAGGTCGGTCGCACCGGCAAGCTGACCCCGGTCGGGCGGCTCGCCCCGGTGCTGGTTGGCGGCGTGACCGTCACCAATGTGACGCTGCACAACCGCGATGAGATCGCCCGGCTGGGCCTGCGGATCGGGGACCGGATCGTGCTGCAACGGGCCGGAGACGTGATCCCCCAGGTGGTTGAAAATCTGACCCGCGATGCGCCGCGCGGGGCATTCCAGTTTCCCGATCACTGCCCCGATTGCGATAGCGAAGCGGTGGCCGAAGCGGGCGAGGTTGATGTGCGCTGCACCGGCGGGCTGATCTGCCCGGCGCAGCGCACCGAACGGCTGCGGCACTTTGTCAGCCGGGTTGCGCTGGATATCGAAGGGCTGGGCGAGAAAACGATTGCCGAATTCTTCGGACTTGGCTGGCTCGAAAGCCCGGCTGATATCTTTCGGCTGAAAGCGCGCCGGACCGAAATCCTCAGCCGCGAGGGGTGGCAGGACAAGTCTGTGGACAATCTGTTGACAGCAATCGAGGCCAAGCGCGCGCCCGATGCCGCGCGGCTGCTGTTTGGGTTGGGTATCCGCCACGTTGGCGCAGTAACTGCGCGCGATTTGATGAAGCGGTTCGTGATATTACCTGCTTTGCGCGAAGTGGCCGAACGCGCCGCGGGCGGCGATGCAGAAGCGGCGGCTGAACTCTCCTCGATCGATGGCATCGGCCCTGCTGTGGTCGAGGCCTTGGGCGATTTCTTCCACGAGCCGCATAATCTGGCGGTGTGGGAGGATCTCCTGAGCGAAGTTTCACCGCCTGCTTACATCGTCGAAACCCGGCAAAGCCCGGTCTCCGGTATGACCGTGGTGTTCACCGGCAAGCTGGAAACCATGAGCCGCGACGAGGCCAAGGCGCAGGCTGAGGCTTTGGGCGCGCGGGCGGCAGGATCAGTCAGCGCCAAAACCGATCTGGTGGTGGCGGGGCCGGGCGCGGGCTCAAAGCTCAAGCAGGCGGCCGCACTGGGGATCGAAGTGATTGATGAGGCGGGCTGGGCAGAGATATTCAAGGCGGCGGGGTAGACGTTATGCCCTGCTGGCGCGTCCACCGTTGCGCCTGAGTACCTGCCGGACAACCTCATTATGATCGCCGAGCAGGCGGGTATCAATTGACACAAACACCCGTCCGAGATGGATTTGTCGCTCGAAATAATTGACGTCCTTGCCATCAACATCATGGTCGGTCAGCATTCTGGCGATTGCTCCGCCCGTCGCCCCGAAGACGGCGCTGACAGCAGCAAGCGAGGCTTGCGCAGAGGCAGCAATTGCACCGGCTGCGGCGATCGGGCCGATCCCCGGAATAGCCAGCACCGCAGCGCCCAAGATCGTACCGGCAATTCCGCCACCTGCCGCAGCAGCAGCCACGCTTAATTTGCTATGCCCCTCGCGCTTCAGATTGTCGGGATTGATAAATTGTCCCGCCCGCCACAGCAGGGAAATGGCGCTTTCAGGGATGCTAGCGCTTTTCAACTCCGCCACTGCCAGCTCTGCGCATTCGCGATCGTCGAATATCGCACTTAAAAGATAACCCTCCCTGAACCCTTCCTGGGTTCGGGCCGCAGCAAATGCCGCCGCAAATGAATCGCGTTCCTGAATGGATCGGAACACCAGCCTCAACCCGGATGATAGCTGCAGGCGGGCGACACTTGGTGAGTTCCCATCCTGAAAAATCGTCCGCAGCAGCAGATCAATTGTCGTTCGCCGCAGTTTCTGATCGGTGCCGCGATTGATCCAGTAAAAGTACAAGGGCTGGGTGTGATCAGGATTCAAATAATTGAGGGCAGACAGCTCCTCTGCCTTGATCACGAATGCCGGATCGATGATTTGATACTGTCCCATTTGCCGCACTATATTGCAAAATGTGGCTGGGTTCCAGCAGGTCAGGGATGCGTGTCCCAAGATTAAACAGCCCGATCCGCGAATCCTAACACCGGCTGGATTTGAGTTTACTGTCCTCCATCACCGGTTCGCCCAATCCGCCGCTGTCCCCCGCATCCGCGCACCATTGCGCTTGCGCAGCCACAGGATCGACCAATCCCCGTTCACCTTGCGCGCAGCGAGACGCAAGCCTGCGCGGCGGCAGGCCTTGCGGACATTGGCTTCTTGCGTCTCCAGCAGCCCCGCCAGCACCAGGCTGCCGCCCGGCACCAGCGCGCGGGCGAAATCGGGGGCAAGGTCGATCAGCGGACCGGCCAGGATATTGGCGATGATCAGATCATAAGGTCCGCGCGCGGCAAGCAGCGCGTGGTCCATCCCGCCCGCCACCAGCATGGTCAGCTCGCCCGCGCGGCCGCCCAGCGGCACTGCGTTGAGCGCGGCATTGTCCTCAACCACACCGGCACAAACCCAGTCGATATCGCTCGCGGTGGCCATGGAGCGCGGCCACAGAGCGAGCGCGGCAAAGGCGAGCAGGCCGGTGCCGGTGCCGATATCGGCGCAGTTTTTCACCGCCACCCCGCGCGCTTTCATCACGGTCAGCATGGCCAGACAGCCCGCCGTGGTCGCATGTTGCCCGGTGCCAAAGGCGCGGGATGCCGGGATCATGAAGTCGCGGATGCCAACCTGCCCCAGCGCCGGATGATCGGGGGTGTGGACGTGAAAGCGGCCCGCGCGGATCGGCTCCAGCCCCTGCTGGCTGTGCGTCACCCAGTCGGTTTCGGGGAGCAGCTCGATCTTGAAACTCGGCGCAGTTGCGGCAAACAGCGCGGCGACTGCGGCCTGATCCGCTTTGGCAGGTTTACGCGGCAGCCAGGCTTCCAGCCGCCAGTCATCGGGCCGGTCCTCGGCAATTTCACTGCCCGCGAGCACGATCTCATGATCCCAATCAAACGCATCCTCATGCGCTATCAGTGCGGCCTCTATGATGCTTCGCGGGGCAAGTGCGGTGATCTTCCAGCTGGTATTAGCGGACATAGCTGGCTCCATTGGCATCCAGCGTCGCGCCGGTCATGCTGGGCGGAGCGTCCAGCGCGCAGAAGGTCGCCATAGTAGCGATTTCATCGGGCGTCGCGACCCGGCCGAGCGGGATATCGGCGAGCAATGCCGCCCCGCCCCGGCTGGCGAGATAATCCCCCGCCATTGCCGTATCGGTAAAGCCGGGCGCGATGGCATAGCTCAGGATGTTCTGGGCAGCATAGCCGCGCGCGATGGTTTTATGCAGCGCCAGCATCCCACCCTTGGCCGCGGCATAGTGCCAATGATCGGGCGAATCGCCGCGATGCCCGGCGCGGCTGGCGATATGCACGATCCGGCCCGTTCGCTTGTGTGCAAGCCAGTGCTGCACGGCATAGCGTGAAAGCTCGGCAGCGGCGGTAAGGTTGATTCGGAGGCTATCCTCCCAATTGTCCAGCCACTGAATATCGGAAACACCCAGCGGATTGGCCGCAAACCGCCCGGCGTTGTTGATCAGAATGTCGATCCGCCCGCCCGCGCGGATCAACGCTTCCTCCCATAAGGCGGCGGCGGCGGTGGGATCGGCCAGATCCGCCGCGATCGTATCGACATCCGCCGCGCGGGTTCC
>JAYVKX010000220.1:0-4862 GCA_043768005.1 Novosphingobium sp.
GCCGGGTTTTGCCTCAGGCTGGGGCTGGGCGGCCAGCAATTCGCAGAACGAACCCTCGATGCATTCGCGGAAGAAGGCGACATCGGGCATGACGTTGCGTTCAGAGGTGATGCAAAAGCTCATCCGGCCATCATAGCTGGGGGTCGCGATGAACAGCCCCATGTTGTTGGCGACCGGGGCCATGCCATACTGATGGGTAATCAGCGCGCCGTTCATATACAGCGGTTGCTGCGGCCCTGGCACGTTGGAGATGTAGAGATTGGCCTGGCGCGGGGCGAACCGCGGACTGGTGACAATCCGCGCCACCGCCGCCATGGTTGCGCCGGGAATATGCTTGGTGAGATCGGTCATGACCCGGGCGGACAGGCCGGTTTTCCGGGCCTTGGCCGCCACCGTATAGCGGCAGATCGCCGCCAGCCGCTGCGCCGGATCGGGCAGATGTGTCGCAAGCTCGACCGACATGGCCGAAATATTGTTACCCGGAACCTCTGCCTCGCCCTTGCGGCTGCGCAGATTGATCGGGGCGACCGCAACCAGGGTTTCAGCCGGAAGCTCACCGTGGTGCAGCAGATAGGCCCGCAGCGCGCCCGAACAGATCGCCAGCACCACATCGTTGATCGTGGCACCGCCCACCAGCTTGCGGATCCGGCCCAGGTCCGCCAGCGAAAACTCTGCCGCATCGAACACCCGGTGAACCGAGATCGGCGCGTTGAACCGCGTCACTGGAACGCCAGAGTTTTCGCCGCCGCCCTCGCGCGCCGACCTGTCGCGCACCGATTTTCCCGCTGCGGACACCAGCGCGGGAGAGAGCTTCATCAAGCTGTTCATGAACC
The DNA here is from genome assembly GCA_043768005.1 of Novosphingobium sp. Classification (GTDB taxonomy): domain Bacteria; phylum Pseudomonadota; class Alphaproteobacteria; order Sphingomonadales; family Sphingomonadaceae; genus Novosphingobium. The sequence continues at coordinate 834 of JAYVKX010000220.1, forward strand.
GGACCGGCGAGGTCATGTTGGCCTGGATGGCCCGCGCTAAAATCTGGGCCGGGGTGGGGGTAGAGCCAAGTCCTATCCTGGCCGGTCCCAGCGGAACCGCAGGCGTTCCCAGTGCATCGCTGTCACTCAGCGCGACGAACATATGCGCCGCCGAAGCGCCATCGATCGCGGCATGGTGGATGCGCGTCAGCATCGCATAGCTGCCGGGCGCGATGCCGGGAATCCGGTCGAGCCCTTCGACGATATAGATATCCCACAGCGGCCGGTTCATATCCATCGCCCGGCTGCAATGGCGTGCCACCTGGATGCAGAACTGGCGCCAATCGCCAGGTTCAGGCAGGCGGGCGTGGGAAACATGGGCTTCCAGATCGAAGTCGGTATCCTCCACCCAATAGGGATGGTCCAGATCGAACGGCAGACGGTAAAGCCTGCGTTTGAACACCGGCGAGGTATCAATCCGGCTGGCAATATGCGCAACGATATCCTTGAACCGCACCTTGCCGCCGGGGGCAGTGGCGGGATCACAGATATTGATCGCCATGACATGGGTGAGCGTGCTGCCGTTCTGGATATAGAGGAACTGCGCATCCTGCGCGCTAAGCTGCTGGCTCATTTGCGGGCCTCCAGTTCCAGTGTGCGTTCGGCCTGGTCCAGCACTTCAATCCGCATCCGCTCCATCCGCCGAGCCAGCGCACGAAACTCTGCCAGCAGCGTGCGGCGGCTGGCGATGGTTACGGCATCCGTCTCGCCAGCAAGGCCCATATGCGCCGCCAGCTTGTAGCCGTTCTCGAACAGGATCTTGCCGATCGAGGCTTCGCTGCTGATCCGGCGCAGCAGATAGGCCTGACGCCCCTCGATCAGCCCCTGCTCCACGCATTCTGTTTGGGTCAGCACTTCGCCGGGGGCAAGGCGCACCAATTGCTCCAGCACCACAATATAGGCCTCGACAAAGGGCAGCAGCGCAGCATGGCCCAGCAGCGGCTGAAACCGGCGGATCAGGGCCTTCACCCCGGCCTGGCCCTGCCGCAACCGGACCGCCCATTGCCCATCGGTGCGATCAAGCTCTGCTTCCAGATCCTTGCGGAACTGTTCGCGCGGCGGATAGAAGAATTCGAACTTGAACAGATCATGGAGCCGGTCCGTCTCAGCCCAGAACTGCGCGGTCACGTCTTCGTCCAGACCCTCTTGCACCTTGAACAGCGCCAGTTCGATGATCGTCTTGCCCAGGAAATGGTGGATGATGGTGTTGCGGTAATAGCTCGCCATTGCGTGTTTGGATGGCTCAATCGTATAGATTGTGGCGCTGCCCGCCTCATCCCGCAGGATCAGGCCTGAATTGACCAGCGTATCGGCCCGGGCCCGCAAGGCATCGCGATCAAGCGTTTCCAGTTCGCCCGACAGGCGGATCCCGCGCGCCTTGGCCCATCCGGTCAGGTGGCGGGTGACCCGGGCCAGCTCCTCTGCCGTCAGTCCGCGCGGCGCAGCCCCCAGCAAGGCCAGACACATCACCGATGTTACCGTAAGCGGGGTCACCAGATTGGCACTGACCGAGGCATCGAAGGCGATCCGGGCCAGCGCCAGCTTATCGGCGGGATCGGGCGCGCGTGCCACCACCACCGGCTTGCCCAGATCGATCCGCACCCGCCCCATCGGCTCACGCAGGCTTTTGAGATAGCCGATAAACCAGCCCAGCGATTCGGCCTGTTTGACCCGCCCGGCCTGTTCGGCGGCATATTCCTCCACATCGCGGATCAGATCAAAGCTGGTCACGAACGGCACGATGTTCACATCCTCAATCCCGCCATCATAGGCCGCATCAAGCACATATTTGAGGATGCCATAGCGCGGCGGCATCAGCTTGCCCAGGCGCGACCGGGTACCCTCCAGCGCCCAGGACATCGGAAAGCGTTTTTCCAGAAGATAAGCAACATATTGCCGCAGAACGACTTTATAGACCGGTGTATCTGAAAAGCTGCGGCGGATGAAGATCATGCCAGAGCGGCGAAACAGCGTGCCGATGCCAAAAAAGTCCAGATTGATCCCGCCGAAACTGTGCAGCATCGTCATATCGTGATCATAGAACAGGGCGTTGGGCGTCACCCCGTCAAGATAGGTCTTGTGGGTGAACAGCAGCACGGTTGGCCGGGTGCGGATCAGCCCCCGCAATTCCTCCAGCTCGGCCGGATCATAGAGGAAGCCCTTGTCATAGCCCTGCGTCATCATGAAGCGTTCGAGCCGGGCGCGCAGATCGAGGAACAGTGCGCTGGGGGTGGAGATCAGCTCTTTCATGTAGCGGCGCGCTTCGGGCAGCAGCTCGGCAGGCTTGCGCCCTGTTTCACTGGCAACTGCAGCCAGCGCAGCGCGAAAGCGGGGGCTGGCCGATAGGCTGTCTGCCACAAACCGTGGCACCTTATAGCGGGTGCCGCGCACCCCGCGTTCCTGCGCTTCCAGCGTCAGCGCGGCCTGCCGCGCGACGAAAGCGGCAAAGTCCGTCGCGGGATCGGCATCGGGCGAGCCGATGTCTTGGGCAAAGCGGGCCCACAGCGAAGCCACCGTGGCCGGTTCACCCAGCAGGCATTGGGCCCGGCGCCGATCGCGCAGCAGGATCAGCCAAGAGCGCAGCCGCCCGGGCATCCGGGGATCACCGAAAACCAGATCGCGCAGTCTGAGGGTGCGGTCCTGATCGAATCGCGGAATTCGCCAGGCGACCCGCACCGGGATAACCAGACAATCTTGTGCCGCATCCAGATTGGCGGCCAGCTTTTCAAGTTTCAGCGGCGCGGTTTCGTCCGACAGATCAAGCGCAATCCACTCGTTATCGGCAATCGTCCCCCAGGTGCCATGCAGCCAATCGAGCAGATGCCGCCGCTCTACCCCGTTGCGCGCATCGACGATGAACAGCTTTTTGCCGGTGTGGCGCAGCGGGTCCCCTGTCCAATTCGCTTCCGGTACTGACATCGCCCGCTACCCGGCGGGCTTTCTGGTGGATTTAGATTTCACCTTGGGCTTGGACTTGGGTTTGGGCTGAGGTTTGGGCTGAGGTTTGGGCTTGGCCTGTTGCTCCGCAGCCAGATCCTGCGCGTCCTCCTCGATCGATGCTTTGATCGGCTCTTCTGGCTGGTCCAGGCATTTGAGAAACATGTTGCGCACTTCGGTAACGTGGCGATTGATCGTTTTGACCTTCCACCCGCTGGTATCGATCGGCGGTAACACATCGACCCTGACCGTCGCCGCGCGCATCACAAATTCGTTCTTGGGCGCAACATCACCGGCATTGTGAATCACCACCGGAACGATCGGCACGCCGGCCTGCATCGCCAGATGAAACGCGCCCTTCTTGAACGGGGCCAGCCGGGGTGAGAGAGTGCGGGTGCCTTCGGGTGCGATGACGATCGACTTGCCTTCCTTGCGGATCGCATCGACCAGCGGTTCCATCGCCTTGATCGCGCTGGCACCATCCTTGCGATCGATGAACACCGTTCCGGCCCATTCCATCAGCTTGCCCAGCACCGGGATCTTCTTGATCTCCTGCTTACCGACCCCGCCCATATCCTTGCGGATCAGCTTGGCCATGATCACCACATCGGCCTTGGACTGATGGTTGAAAATGAAGATGCAGGGCCGCGCGGCCCACAGGTTCTTCTCGCCGTAAACATCAAGCTCCATGCCGACCATCGCGGCAGCGAAATCGCCGAACAGCCCGGTCGAAAAATTGGTCGCCTCGCGCCGCGATCCGGTCAGCGCCCAGATCGGCAGGCCCGCCCAGAACGCTCCGATCAACGAGCTGGTGGCAGAAATCGTCCGGGCATAATCCATCGCCTTTGGCGTGCCCCGGCTACCGAAATCCTCGATCGGCCAGCCCCGATCCCGGGCGATGGTCCGCAACTTGCCATTGGGGTTGAGCACGCGCGGGATGCCGATCCGTTCCAGCAGTTCCAGATCGTCGCTGCTGTCGGAATAGAAATAGCTCTTGTTAAGATCTGCCCCGGAGGTGGCCGCCAGCTGCTCAGCGGCCAGCACCTTGCCCTC
>JAYVKX010000221.1:0-3873 GCA_043768005.1 Novosphingobium sp.
GGACGATCAGCATCGGTAATGATCCCGCGCACGAAGATCAGGCTGCCCCCGGCGCGGACCACTTCGCCGCGCGCCAGCAGCAACCGTCTCGGCTGGGCTGCGCCGATGAATTCGCTGTTCATCGTCACCGTCACCCCGTGCAGATTGCCGTTCATCCCGGCCGCGATCATGAACAGGGCATAATCGGCAAAGGTCATCAGCGCCCCGCCGTGGATATTGCCGCCGCTATTGGTGTTCTTGTCCTCGGGCATGAAGCCGCACAGGATGGCTGCACCTTCGCTCTGGCAATAAAACGGTCCGGCATAATCCTCAAAACTGTCCGCCGGCTGCCATTGATACCAGCCCGCCCATGGGCCAGCGGCAATGGCAGCAAGGCCGGGTCGCAGCGGTGGGTGATCGGGCTGGAGCTTGTCGTGGGGTGGTTCGGACATGGCGACCTATCAGCAGAAAGGCCACCAGTCCGCAAGAGTATCACACCGCGGCGAGCGCCTGTTCAAAGTCTGCGATCAGATCGTCCGCATCCTCGATCCCGATGCTGATCCGCACGAGGTTGTCGGTAATTCCGAGCGCCGTCTTGCGCTCATCTGGCACCGAAAGATGGGTCATCGCGGCGGGCAGGCTGGCCAGCGTTTCAGTGCCGCCAAGGCTGACCGCGAGTTTGGCGATCTTGAGGCTATCCAGAAACCGGAAGGCCTCAGCCTCGCCGCCCTTGATATAGAGCGAGAAAGTGCTGCCGGCCCCGGTGCAGTGACGGTTGAAGATGTCCTGCTGACGCGGATCGTCGATATCGCCGAGATAACCCAGCCCTTCGACCTTGGGATGGGTTTTGAGATAAGCACAGACCTTGGCCGCATTCTCGCCCGCGCGGCTCATTCGAAGCTCGACCGTCTCCAGGCTGCGCAGCAGCATCCATGCCGTGTTGGGATCGGCAATCGTGCCCATCGTGTTGCGTAGCATCCGGATCGGATCCATCCATGTCTTCGCGCCAGACAGCCCGCCCGCGACCAGATCGGAATGGCCGCCAATATATTTGGTCAGCGAATAGACAACGATATCAGCGCCCTGCCGGATCGGCTGCTGCCACAGCGGCCCCAGGAAAGTGTTGTCGATCGCGATCGGCACACCGGGGGTCAGCGCATCGCGCGCGGCGGCGGCGGCCTCGACATCGACCAGCGCATTGGTCGGGTTGGCGGGGCTTTCGAGGTAAACCATCGCTACTTTGCCGCCCTGCGCCTTAGCCAGCGCTATGCCCTTGGTCAGCGCGTCAGCGATTTCCTCGCAGGTCGCCCCTGCAGGAAAATCGACATAGCCGATGCCAAAGCGTGACAGCGTCTTGGCGATGAAGCCTTCGGTCGCGGCATAAAGCGGCCCGGAATGGACGATCACATCGCCCTGGCTGCAATTGGCCAGCAGCAGCGTGGCAATTGCCGACATGCCGCTGGAGAAGACCAGCGCTTCCTCCGCCCCGTCCCAGATCGCCAGGCGTCCTTCGAGGATCTGCTGGTTTGGCCCGTTAAAGCGCGAATAAACCAAGCCTTCCGCGCCACCCGGACGCTTGCCGGTGATCCCTTCGAAGAACCGCTTGCCCTCGGCGGCATTGGCAAAAGCGAAGGTGGAGGTGAGGAAGATCGGCGGCTTGAGGCTGCCTTCGGACAGCACCGGATCATAGCCATGACCCATCATCAAGGTGGCGGGTTTCAGCGCATGATTGCCGATGGAGAGAACCTCCGCCTTGGGTTTGCGCGCCGGGGTGGGGGTGGTTGTGGGTGCGTTTGACATAATGGTTTCGCCTGTAACCGCCTTGATCGCCAGATGCCAGCCGCCTTGGCTTGGCTATCCCCGATCCTACTCCAGCTCTTCGCGCCGTTCGGGGCCAAGGTTGATCCACACGGCCAGAACCAGCGCGGTTGTGATCGTTACAATCGCCAGCGCATAGGAATAATTTCCTCCGCTGCGCTCGGCAATACCGGCCTGGAACGGGGTGACGCGGCTGGCGATCAGATTGCCCAGCTGATAAACCAGCCCCGGGAACATGGCGCGCACCGCAGGCGGCGAAAGCTCGTTAAGATAGGCCGGGACGTTGGACCAAGCACCTTGTACGCAAAAGCCCATCAGAAATGCTCCGGCGGCGAGCAGTGCGGTGCCCTGCGAATAGCTCCACAATGGAACCACCGGCAGTACCAGCAGGCACCCCAGCGTGATCGTTCGGCGGCGGCCAAGCCGTTCGGACAGATGCCCGAAAATCTGTGCCCCGATGATCGAGCCGACGTTCATGATCGCCGCAAGAATACCGGTGGTTTGCGTATCAAAGCCATGCTGCTGTTGCAGGAAGGTCGGATAAAGGTCACCCGAGCCGTGGCTGAGGAAGTTCATCGCGGTCATCAGCACGATCAGATAGAGCGCCAGCTTCCAATGCGCGGCCAGCGTGGTCAGCACCGGCACCCGCGGGGCTTGTTGGCGGGCAAGGAAGACCGGGCTCTCCTTCACCCCCATGCGGATGAACAGCACCAGCAGCGCGGGTGCGACCCCCAGCAGGAACATATTGCGCCAGCCCAGACTATCGAAGGCAAGATAGAAAGTCAGGCTGGCAAGCAGATAGCCCGAGGCATAGCCCGATTGCAGCAGGCCGGAAACCGGGCCGCGCAGCCGGGCCGGAATTGTTTCCATCACCAGACTGGCACCAAGGCCCCATTCGCCGCCCATCGCAAAGCCGAACAAGGCGCGGATCAGCAGCAGTTCGGGCAGGGTCCGGGCAAATCCGGATAGGGCCGAAAAGCCAGAGAACAGCAATATCACCAGCATCAGGATCGGACGTCGTCCGTATTTGTCGCCCAGCCAGCCGAATACCAGTGCCCCGGCTGGGCGCGCGGCCAGCGTCAGGAACAAGGCTTCGGAAACGTGTTTGATATCGGTGCCGAAGCTTTCGCTGATCGCCTTCAACATGAAGACCATCAGGAAGAAATCGAAGGCATCAAGCGTCCAGCCGAGATATCCGGCCCAGATCGCAGTTTTCTGCGGCTTGGTCAGCCCGCCAAATTCACTGATCAGGCTCACTGCCGCTCTCCCCCCACGACGATTCCCTTTGGCGCGATCCAGCGCCTCGCCTAGCCTTATCGCCAGATCAGCGAAAAGGAAGGCAGGCATGGTGGAGGGGCACAACAATGATGTGGGCAGGGTGCTGGGGCTGGGCGGATTGTTCTTTCGCGCCCGCGATCCCGATACGCTGACGGCGTGGTACCGCGACATGCTGGGAGTGGGGGCTGGCTGTTCGGGCACCGATGAGCCCGCCGGGGAATGGGTGTGGCGCGCTGCAGGCGGCGATACGGTATTCGCACCCTTCGCACAGGACAGCGATTACTTTGCCGCCGACAAAGCCTTCATGATCAACCTGCGGGTCAGCGGTCTTGATGCGCTGGTCGCGCGGCTGGCCGGGTCGGGGATCGCCGCAGAACTCCGCGCCGAATGGGACGACCCCTCGATCGGGCGGTTCGCCCGGATCCACGATCCCGAAGGCAATGCGATAGAATTATGGGAGCCCGCAGCCGTCTGACTGCGGGCAAGCTACCTATTTACTTCGGAGACAGCACCATCAGCATCTGGCGGCCTTCCATGCGCGGATAAGCCTCGATCTTGGCGACTTCGGCGGTATCGTCCTGCACGCGCTTGAGCAGGTTCATGCCCAGTTGCTGGTGCGAGAGTTCGCGGCCACGAAAGCGGAGCGTAATCTTGACCTTGTCACCATCCTCGATGAAGCGGTTCACATTGCGCATTTTGACATCGTAATCGTGATCATCGATGTTGGGACGCATCTTGATCTCTTTGATTTCCTGCGTCTTCTGCGATTTGCGGGCGAGATTGGCCTTCTTCTGCGCC
>JAYVKX010000222.1:0-7805 GCA_043768005.1 Novosphingobium sp.
TGGTGGGCGCGGCAGGGATTGAACCTGCGACCCCACCCGTGTGAAGGGTGTGCTCTACCACTGAGCTACGCGCCCCGCCTGTAAGCGGCCCACTCTTGAGAAGTGGAGTGCGCCACTAGCCAAACTCTGCCGAATTGACAAGCGGCCTGCGATGCCTAGAGGCCCATGCATGAGTGAAGAAACCAAATCGGGCCCAGATGTGCCCCCCGATCACCTGGCAATCAGCCCGCGCAGCCCGCATTTCGATGAAGATGTGCTGATGCGCGGTGTCGGCATCCGGTTCAAGGGGGTGGTCCGCACCAATATTGAGGAATATTGCATTTCCGAAGCCTGGGTGCGGGTTCAGGCCGGCAAGACCATGGACCGCAAGGGCCAGCCGCTGACGCTCAAGCTCAGCGGGCCGGTTGAAGCCTGGTACGAGGATCTGGGCGAAGATGCGTCCGTGGCGAAAGCCTGATCCCTAGCGCAGCCGCGCGGCGATGATATCGCCGATCGGGTCGCTGCTTTTTTCCGGGCTTTTTCCCGGGCTTCTGTCAGCCAGCGCCAAAATTGTTTCAGCGCGTTTCGGCTTGGCCTTGTAGATAAAGCCCTCCACCGGCCAATGGGTGCCGCCCAGATTCTGGATCGGATCGAACCAGACGCGGACCTCGCTCCAATCATTATCCGGCGACACATCGATCGCGCGGACATTGTCCTCGATCTGGCCGCGGCGGCCGTTGATCAGTGACCAGTTGGCGTGGCGGAGCAGCACGGTGCGCGAATCGATGATCCGGCTGATCGCCGCCACATGGCCAAGGCGCATGTTGCCATGCGGCTTGAATGCCATCACCGCGCCAAGCCGGGGCCGATCGCCGCGGGCATAGCGCCCATCGGCCTGATCCCACCAGGTATGCGCATCGCCATAAATCTGGATGCCAGATACGGTTCGCGCGTAGGGCACGCATTGCAGATAGGGGGGCAGGGTAATCCCGCCGCCGCCCGATACCCCCATGCTTCCCGAAGAATCGTCGCTTTCGGTCGCCGCATCAGCCATCGCGGGCGCCGTCGCCACAAGCGTCAGGGCGACCAGTGCCAGCGCTGCGCCTGCAAGAAACCGTCTCGTCATCCTGTGCGTTTCGCAGCACAGGGTTAGCACGGGCCTGCGAAGCATGGTTAACGGCGCGGCAAGGATTTGCCCTTTCACTTGCCAATCAGCCCGCCAAGCGCCACTTGGGCCGCGCAATGCTACCCCAAGTCATCATTATCGGCCGGCCCAACGTCGGAAAATCGACGCTGTTCAACCGGCTGGTCGGCAAAAAACTCGCGCTGGTCGATGATCAGCCGGGGGTGACGCGCGATCGCCGGTTTGGCGAGGCGCATCTGCTGGGGCTTGATTTCACTATCGTCGATACGGCGGGCTGGGAAGATACCGATCCCACCACATTGCCGGGCCGGATGCGCCAGCAGACCGAGGTTTCGCTGGTGGGCGCAACCGTGGCGCTGTTCGTGATCGATGCCCGCGCCGGGCTTACCCCGCTCGACGAGGAAATCGCCCGCTGGCTGCGCAGCGCCAAGGTTCCGGTGATCCCGGTGGCCAATAAGGCCGAAGGGAATGCCGGCGATGGCGGGCTGTTCGAGATGTTCTCCTTGGGCTTTGGCGATCCAGTCGCGTTTTCGGCCGAACACGGCCAGGGGCTGGGCGATCTGTTCGAGGCGCTGCTCCCGCATCTTGATGACAAGCAACCCGATCCCGATGAACCTGCGGATGAGGACGAGCTGTCCGGGCCATTGAAGCTCGCCATCGTCGGGCGGCCAAACGCAGGAAAATCCACCCTGATCAACCGCTTTCTGGGCGAAGACCGGCTGCTGACCGGGCCCGAGGCCGGGATCACCCGCGATTCGATCGCGGTGGACTGGGTGTGGCGCGATCCCAAGCTGGGGGAAGATCGCGCGGTGCGGCTGATCGATACTGCGGGGATGCGCAAAAAGGCGCGGATCACTGAAAAGCTGGAAAAGATGGCGGTCGCCGACGCGCGCCACGCGGTCGATTTTGCCGAGGTGGTAGTGCTGCTACTCGATGCCACCCAAGGCCTGGAACATCAGGATCTCAAGATTGCATCGCTGGTGCTGGAAGAAGGCCGGGCGCTGCTGATCGCGGTCAACAAATGGGACATTGCCGAGGATGCCTCGGGCCTGTTCAACGGCATTCGCGCGGCGCTCGAAGATGGGCTGGCGCAGGTCCGCGGCGTGCCGCTGATCGCGGTTTCGGCCCGCACCGGCAAAGGGCTGGACCAGATGCTCGGCGCGGCGTTCGAACTGCGTGAGACCTGGTCAAAGCGGGTTGCTACCGGCGCGCTCAACCGCTGGTTCGATGATGCGCTGTCTGCCAATCCGCCGCCAGCCCCCGGCGGCAAGCGGATCAAGCTGCGCTATATCACCCAGGCCAAGACCCGGCCCCCGGGCTTTGTCGTGTTCGGTACGCGGCTCGAACTGCTGCCCGAAAGCTACCGCCGCTATCTGGTCAACGGCATCCGCCGCGAACTGGGTTTTGATGCGGTACCGATCCGGCTGACGCTGCGCAGCGCGAAAAACCCGTTCGCCAAGGATTGAGGGCGGGCGGTTTGGGTGGTGATGGCGAGCCGTTGTTAGATTTTGCACGTCTCTGGCATTTTCCAAGCCGGAGGCAAGTGGGCGAAATAACCCCACGAAGCCCAAGTAGGGTCCGCACTCTCGCGAGGCCGGGTCGCTAACCGCCATTCCGGTGGGTCTGGAAATCCATGCCAAACTAGCTGCATTAGCAGCATATCCTCGCCATCATGTGTTGCGTGAAACTCAACGTCTTCACTAATAAGTTCTTGCACATCAACGCCAAAAATCGACGGGCCAGAAGTGCGTATTGGGACCCATACTAATGGCTTGGTAGCTCTTAACTGAAATCCAGTGAGTTGGGCATTTGCCAATTCATCGGAGGCATTCCAAGGGTCAGCCTCCCAGTCGTTTGATGCAGAGTTGACGCGATCCCTTTGATTCATTCGCCCAGCTCCGATTTTGGGCAGTATATTGGCCGCCGCAATCTATCTCGTCAACAGATCGCAAGCAGACACCTACCCTCACCGCAGCATCGCCAATCGCCGCCCCTCGGTCAGCGAGCGCCACAGCCACTCCAGCGGACCTTGCCGGAACCGCGCCAGCCACGGCTTGCTCCAACCGAGCATGAGCACCCAGCCAAGCGCCACGAACAGCATCTGCCCCGCCGCGCCAACTGTGCCGATCAGTCCCAGTCCCCAGCCATAGAAGATCGCGGTCATCACTACGGTGGTGCCAAGGTAATTGCTGAACGCCATCCGCCCCGCCGCCGCGATCCGCTGGCCCAGCGATGCCCGCAGCAGCGCAGGCGCGGCCAGTACCAGCAGCGCGGCATAGGCCAGCGCCATGGCGAGGTGGGGCAGCGCCGTCCAATAGTTGATCGCCGCGCTCATCGCAGCAGCCGGAAAATGGCGCGGCCAGACCCAGCCGAGCACAACGAGCGTCGGGATCAGGCCCAGCGCCAGCCCGCCGCCCGCCAGCTGCCACAAGCGCTGACTTGGCCAAGCTCCGCTGAAAAAGCCGCTGCGGTAAAGCGCCATGCCGATCAGCATCAGCGGGAACGTCTCACCAAAAGTGAACAGCGCCATGCCCAGCTGCCAATCGGGGTGGTGGAGAATTTTGTCCTTGATTTGCGCGATGAACGGCGCGCGATAGCGGGCGATTTCATCGGTCGCTGCCTGCTGCGTTTCGCGCAGCTCTCGCGCCTGCTGGGCCACCAGCGCGGGCCGCGCTTCGCCCCGGCGGACCTGTTCCTCGATCGTGATGCCCGGCTGGGCTGAAACCGCGCCAACCCCATGCCAGCCAGCAAACAGCAGCAGGGCAGCCAGCACCATGGCCTTTGGTTCGGCATAGCGAAAGTTTAAGGCAAGCAAGCCGATCACGGCATAGACGAACAGGATATCGCCCCACCACAACAGGAAATAGTGGAGCATGCCGAACAGGATCAGCCAGCTCAGGCGGCGGAACTGCAGCGCCGCGCCATCACGCCCGGCCGCCTCAGCGCGATCGATAAACAGCAACATGCTGGCCCCGAACAGCAGGGTGAACAGCGCGCGCATCTTGCCCTCAAAGACCACGAAGATGAAGGCGAAAGCGGCCTCGTCAGCAAGGGCGGCGGGCTGCGGAATATGCGGCGAAAGCGTGGCCAGGGTTGGCCCGGCAAACCCGGCGATATTGACCGCCAAGATGCCCAGCACGGCAACTCCGCGGATCAGGTCCAGCGCGGCTATCCGGCCCGAAGTTTTAGCGGACGGCGAGGCAGCTTACTCCGCCCGAGGCCAGCCGTGCGCAGGCGGCCTGAGCCGCAGCTCGCGAGGCGAAGCCGCCGGCCTGAAGTTTGATTACACTGCCAGCTGGCACATTGATCCGCGGATGTCCGGCAAGTTCGGGCCGGGAGCGGAGCCTGTTCCACAGCGCATTGGCATTGGCGGCAAGCCCGAAGGCCCCCAGCTGGATGCGCCATGGTCCGCTGTTTGTGACCGTGCTGACGAATGCTGCGGGCCGGGCAACTGCGGGTGCCGCCGCCAATAGCGGTGCAGGCGGGGTGGAAACTGCCCCGGCGGGCCGGGTGTAATCGGCCCCGGCGGTGCGCGGACTGTCCGTTCCGGTTGCGCGGGCACCGGCGGTCCGCGGGGGTGGTGGCTGGCGGCTGGCTGTGTCTTGACCCAGATCAAGCGAAGCCTGCTGGCGGGCAAGATTGGCCTCTGCCCGGCTGGCCAGCTCGCTGGCGAGCGCTGCGGCCTGCTGGCGCTGGGGCAGCTCGATATATTGGTCCATCTGGGCCAAAGTAGGTTTGGCCCGGGCCAGGCCCGCCTGCTGCGCCAGGCTGACCAGCGCATAGGCGCGAACCCAGTCTTTCGCGGCTAGATCTCCGTTGAAATGCGCCAGCCCCAGCAGATATTGCGCGCGTGGTTCGCCTCGTTCGGCAGCGGTGCGGATATAGGGCATGGCTTGCGCCCGCTGGCCGCGATCGAACAGCAGCAGACCATAGATGTCTGCGGCCTGCAGATGGCCTTGCGCCGCAGCCTTGCCGAAAAGCGCCTCTGCCTTGGTCAGATCCTGTGTGACGCCAAGGCCCTGCTTGTATGCCTCGGCCAGCAGGAACTGCGCATCGGGATCACCGCTGGCCGCCGGGCCCTGCCATTCGCGCGTCGCAGTGGCGTAATCGTTCTGCGCCCAGGCGTTGAGCCCGGCCTGGACATTGGCCAGCGCCGGGCCCGCCAGCCCGCTTGCCACGGCCAGCGCGAAAATTGCGATCAGCGGCTTTGGCCTCATAAAATTTCCTCGTTTGCAGCGGCACGGTTAACCGCGTGTCGGCGCTGTTCCAGGCTTTGCCGAATGCTGGGGCAGACCTATCCCGCCTTGGAGGCTAACTGACATAGTGAACACCCTGTTAGCAAAAGCTTTATGCGACAAAATCAGCGCCACGAAGTCTGAAGCCGCCGCTTTGGACAGGCTGCTCTTAACCCTAAATTAGGAACGTTCTGCGATCTCCAAGTCCAATCGCATCAATTGTTATCGGATTTCGGGGGGACTTGCATTGCGCGTATTGGCATTGGCATCGCAAAAGGGGGGATCGGGCAAGACCACGCTGTCGGGCCATCTCGCCGTGCAGGCCCAGCGCGCTGGCGCAGGACCGGTTGTGCTGATCGACATCGATCCGCAAGGCTCGCTGGCCGATTGGTGGAACGAACGCGAGGATGAATTCCCTGCCTTTGCCCAGACCACGGTTGCCCGGCTTGCGGGCGATTTGGCGGTGTTGCGCCAGCAGGGCTTCCGCCTGGCGGTGATCGATACCCCGCCGGCGATCACCATGGCAATCCAGAGCGTTATCTCCGTAGCCGAGCTGATTGTGGTGCCAACCCGCCCCAGCCCGCATGATCTGCGTGCCGTGGGGGCCACGGTTGATCTATGCGAACGTGCGGGCAAGCCGCTGATCTTCGTGGTCAACGGTGCTACTCCCAAGGCCAAGATCACGTCGGAAGCCGCAGTTGCGCTGTCGCAGCACGGCACGGTTGCCCCGGTCACGCTGCACCACCGCACTGATTTTGCCGCCTCGATGATTGATGGCCGCACGGTGATGGAGGTTGAGCCCAACAGCCGCTCGGCCGCCGAGGTCGTCGCGCTGTGGAACTATATTTCAGACCGCCTCGAAAAGAATTTCCGCCGCACCGTCTTCGCCGCCCCCGGCAGCGTATCGGTGATGCCCGGGGTTCAGCGTCCGGCTGGGGGCTTCGGCCGCCGCGTAGCTGGTTCATGATTATGACCGAAGCCAAGCCGTTCGCCTCGCTCTCGCCAACGCTGCTGGCCCGCAAGGGCGGTGCTCGTCCCGCAATGCGCCCGCAGTTGCTGCCGCTGACCCAGATTGATGATTCGCTGACCGATGAGGCAGCGGATGATCTGGGCTGGAACGACATGGGCCATGATGATGAGGCCGAATTTGCTGACGGCCATGAATTCCACGGTGCCGACGTGGTTCCGATCATTCCCGAGATTGTTCGCCAGCAGGAAGCGATTGCCCAGCGGATTGCGGTTCCGTTGCGCGCATCAGCGCCTGCCCATGCCGATCGCCCGCGCCGCTCTGCCCTGTCAGACGGCCGTCGCGCTGCCTTTACCCTGCGGGTCGATGCGGAACGCCACCTCAAGCTGCGTCTGGCCTGCACCCTGCGGGGCCGTAGCGCCCAGCAATTGGTGACCGATGCGCTCGACCAGCTGCTCGAAGCGCTGCCCGATGTGGCTTCGCTCGCTGCGCAAGTATCGAAGAAGCGCTGACATGATTTTTGAAAGAGGGGGACATCCCATGACCGCCACTCGCATCCGTCGTTCCATCCTGCCGCTGGGCCTTGCTGGTGTAGCTGCTGTCGCCCTGCTTTCGGGCGGGACTGTCGCCACCGCCAAGCAGACCGTCGATCAGACCGCCAGCCAGGCGCAGATCGCGCTCAGCAATGGCAAGATCGACAAAGCGATATCACTGGCCGAGTCTGTGGTTGCGGCCTCCCCACGTGAGCCGGCCTATCGGACCCTGCTGGGCAATGCCTATCTGCGCGCCGGTCGGTTCGATTCGGCGACCGCTGCCTTCAACGATGCGATGGTACTGGGCGATAACACTGCGCGCACCGCGCTGGCGCTGGCGCTGGCCAATGTTGCAGCAGGGCGCAATCAGGAAGCAGTCGCGATCCTGGATGATTGGCGCGATGCGATTCCGGCCAGCGATCTTGGCCTTGCGCTGTCGCTGGCGGGTGAAACCAGCCGCGGCGTTGCCATCCTCAGCGATACGCTGCGCAGCGGCGATGCCAGCGTCAAGGTTCGTCAGAATCTGGCCTATGCCTATGCGCTGGATGGCCGCTGGCGCGAGGCCCGGCTGATGATCGCGCAGGATCTTCCGGCTGACAAAGTCGATGCCCGGATCAGCGATTGGGCGATGCAGGCCCGGCCAGAAGATTCGCATCAGCGGGTTGCCAGCTTGCTGAGCGTGCCGGTGCGGGGCGATCCCGGACAGCCGCAAGCGCTGGCGCTCAATGCCTCGGCTGGCGCACAGCAGATGGCGGTTGAAACCGCCGCGATCAAGGCTGCACCCGCCCCCACAACTGCCGAATTGCCGCCGGTTGATGTAGCGCCGGTTGCGCTGGCCAGCTATAGCCCGCCGCCTGTTCCAGCTGCAGCAGAGGTGCAGCAGCAGAACTTTGAGAAGGCGTTCGTCACTACTCCCGTCATCCAGCCGGTTCCGGTCCGCGCGGTGC
>JAYVKX010000223.1:0-3270 GCA_043768005.1 Novosphingobium sp.
AAACACACCCGCACAGCAGTGCTTTGCTGCGGGTAGCCGCTGGATTCAGATTGCAGTGAGCAGATGCGAGGCTAGCAGCCGGCGGCGATGTAGGAAAACGGCTCGTTGTGCGTCTGCAATTGGCGGAGGGGGGACTGGCTGGTTCTGGCAGTCCGCTCTCAAGGAATAAAACGGGGTGAACAGGCAAAGGCTGCGGACTGACATAGCTGCTGAGGTGGTATTGCCGCCTGCATCACTCTAAGCGGGCAGTCCAAGCTCAGGCAATCCAGGCACAGACACATGGCCCGCAAACATTCGAAGCATGGTCCCTATGAGGACCAATACGGCGCGGAGGAGGAAGCCCCAGCGGCCATGCCTTGCTGGCTCTGCGGGCGCCCTACCGGCAAGACCATAGTCTGGCATCATCCCGTGCCAAAGAGCCGAGGCGGCCGTGATGTCGTGCCCATGCATCCCATTTGCCAACAGACTCTGATTTCCAATTTCAGCAATTCCGAATTGCAGCGTCATGGGATGGATGTGGATGCCCTTTTGGCCGATCCCAACGTGCGTAAATTCGTTGATTGGGTGGCGAAAAAAGACCCCGATTTCACCGCCGCCACGGCAAAGAAACAGCGCTAATCGGTCCGCTCTTTCAGCCTTAGCCAACCTTCGATTTTCCAAATACCAACGACAATCGGCAACCGTTATTCCACCAAATTCGGCTTTAGGTCACGACTGAACTGGCGGCTGAATACCGGGAATCGCGGGATGTGCGATACCCGACGCGCGTATCCTACATACCGTCAAGACCCTTGCTGACCAAGATATTCACCGAAACGCGGCGGTTCTGGGCCTTGCCCTCTTCAGTGTCATTGCTCGCCAACGGGTCTGATTCGGCCATCCCGGTGGGGGTGAGCATACGATAGGGTTTCCAACGGCAGGCCTGCTGGAGATAATTGATCACACTTGCGGCGCGCTTTTCGCTCAGCAGCTGGTTGTATTCTTCGCTACCGACCGAATCGGTGTAACCTACGACAAGCATCAGGGCGTTGTCCGTCGCGTCGGCCGTTGTCGCTGTGGCGCAGAGTTCGGCTTTGGCCTGAACGGACAGAGCCCACTTGCCAGTATCGAAGTACACATTCGTCGTGCCCTTGATATTATACTTGTCGATATCGCCCATGCGTCCGCGCAGCGCTTCAGTTGCTGCAGTCTGGTCCGCAAAGCCTTGGGCAGTGCCGTTACGAATCATTGTTGCAGTCTTGAGGTCGTTATTCTTGAATGTGATCTGACTCGCCAGCAGGGCAGCGCCTGCTTGCATTGTTTTGACCGTAACCGGCAGGCCGTTGAGCAGCGAGGCGACGCCCAGCTTGCTGTTCCCACCGCCTAAAAAGCCCCCGCCCGCCTTGATCCTGGTCGCATCGTTGATGAAGACGATTGTGCTGGTGCCGTCGGCGGCGGTGACCCTCATCTTGTCGCCGCTGCGCGCGGTGATAATGCCCTTGATCTCTGGCCCAGGGGTCATCGCACTCGTATCAGGGACCACCTCGCCATTCACGATGATGCTGGGATTGGACGGGTCCTGCTGCTGCGCGGACAGGCTGCCCGACGCGGGCACGATCAGCATGGCAAGCAGGAAGAGAGACCCTGACCTTTTGGCAATGACGCGCATTAAGCTACTCCTTCAAGCTGCACCAGCCGACCGTGCCTGTCAGATCAACCTTACTGGTACATGAACGCTCCCGGCAATACCGTAGGTTGTGCGGGTAATTCGAGCGCATTGTGCGGCGAACCGATGCAGACTGCGCCAACATAAAAAATTTGAGAGGCATTGTCTCTAGCCTACACCCCAAAAATCTAGTCAGAAACGCTGACTTCCCGCAACCATGAAGGAGCGCAAACTCTGCCTCGCAGTGACCACCATCAGCCCAAAAACCACCATCCCAAACTACCCCGCCCGCAATTCCTCCGCCAACAGCCTGAATTCCTCGGCTCTTGGCGAGTTTTTTCGCCACACCAGTGCAATCTCGCGGTTGGCGTTGGCGGCTTTGAGGGGGCGAGCGACGACGTTGGTGCCGTTCAAAATCCCTGCATCCAGCGCCATTTCGGGCAGCATCGTCAGGCCCAGGCCGTTATCCACCATCTGCACCAGCGTATGCAGACTTGTGCCGATCATCGCGGCGCTGGCGCGCATTTCGGGACGGTTGCAGGCAGACAGGACGTGATCCTTGAGGCAGTGGCCATCTTCCAGCAACAGCAGCCGATCGGCATCGATCAGTTCGGGCAGGATTTCCTCGGGCGGATCGCGCGGATCATCCTTGGGGAAGGCGACAAACAGCGCATCAAGCTCGATCGTTTCCTTATCCACCTCTCCGGTGGGGAAGGGCAGCGCCAGCAGCACACAATCAGAGCGGCCATGATGGAGCGATTCGATCGCCGCTGCGCTGGGTTCTTCGCGCAGGAACAGTTTCAGCGCAGGGCGCTCACGCCGCAGGCGGGGCAGCATCCGGGGGAGCAGGAACGGCGCAATCGTGGGGATCACGCTCATCCGCATTTCGCCCGAAAGCGGCGGAGCGGCGGATTGAACCAGCTCTGCCAGCTCTTCTGCTTCGCGCAGGATCCGATGCGCTTTGGCCACCACGCTATTGCCCAGCGGCGTAAACCGCACCGTGCGCTTGGTCCGTTCAACCAGCACCACCCCCAGCAGTGTCTCCAGATCGCGCAGCCCGGCGGATAGGGTTGATTGCGAGACGAAACAGGCATTCGCCGCCCGGCCGAAATGCCCATGCTCATGCAGCGCGAGCAGATATTGCAGCTGTTTGAGCGTGGGCAGATAGGTGCTCATCGCTGGCTCACCCAGCCTCGGCGATCACCGCTTGATCGGGTTCACCGGCTTCGCCCGCAATCTCTTCCAGCACCACATCATCGACATGGGTCATCTTCAATTTGCCGTTCACTACGGCGAAGGCCATCTTGCCTTCGACCAGATCGAGCGCATCCTTGCCAAACTGTTCAAACCGCCAACCTTCCAGCATCGTCAGGCCGCTGCGGATCCCGGCGGCGAGCAATTCCAGCTCTTCGCTGCGGGCGAGCAGGCGCGAGGAAACGTCAATCTCGCGGCTGCGAATCTTGAGCAGCAGCTTGAGCAGATCGGCAACCAGCGCGCCTTCCTTGCCCAATGGCGCGCCGCGCGGCGTGCGCGGCGGCATTTCGGCATCGGTCATCGGCTGAGCGGCGGCGATGGCGGCCATCATCCGGCGGCCGATTTCATTGTCCTTCCAGCCCGCTGAAAGC
>JAYVKX010000224.1:0-3421 GCA_043768005.1 Novosphingobium sp.
GATGTTCAACTGCCCGACCGGATAGCGGGCCGAGGGCACAAGAAATACGCCGAAAGCCAGAGTCAGCATCACCAGCCCTCCCGCCCAGCCAAAAATGAAGCGCCACCGTGTTAGCGAAGTACGCTCGTCGTAATCGCTGGTCAGGCCCGGAACGACTGACAATGCGGGTATTTCATAACAGGAAACCGCCGCGCGCATCAGGAAGGCAAACAGCAGCAGATAGCCGTAAAGCCAGTTGGAGCTCGTTTCGGGCGGGTGCCACAGCATGATCCACGCCGCGGCCATCGGCAGGATCGCGGCATACATCCACGGATGGCGTTTGCCCCAACGGCTGTGGGTCTTGTCGCTCCAATAGCCAACCAGCGGATCAACCATGGCATCGAGCAGCAGAGCGACCAGCAGGATGAGGCCGACCAGCCGAGCTTCAAGCCCGAGCACCTGACTGTAAAATAGCAGCAACAGCGCGGCGAAGCCATTGTCCTTGACCCCGTAAGCCACTGAGCCGAAGCCGTTGCCAAGCCGGATCCGCAGCGGAAGCCGCGTGGCTTCTGGCACAAGGATGCGGCGGGGTGCAGGGCATTTGCTAGATGGCATTTGGGTGCTGGGGGTCATTCGGGTGCTTCAGCCAGTGCCAGCAGCGCATCGAACATGCCGGGGGCTTCGGGATCCCAGGCATGGCGCGGGCCGACGGTGATCCCGCCATCAACGATCATCGAAGCGCCGGTCATGAAGCCAGCCGAGCTGCTCGCCAGAAACGCAACCGCCTCGGCAATGTCATACGGCTGGCCGCCGCGCGCCACCGGCTGGGCATGTGACGACATCTGCGCAATCACCGCTTTGGCCTGATCGACTATCCCGGCCGGGACTTCCAGAGACGAGGTGAAGATATTGGTGTTGATGAAACCGGGCTGCACTGCATTCACGCGAATGCCATATTGCGCAAGATCGGTCGCGGCGCATTTGGTCAGGTGCAGCACGCCGCATTTGGCCACGGCATAGGCGGTCGGCGAATAACCCGGGCCGACGGCCGCCACGCTGGAAGTGTTGACGATCGCGGCGCCCGGACGGCCCTTCATATGAGGCGCGGCATAGCGGATGCCCATAGCGACCGAACGGAGCAGCAGGTCCATAGTGCGGTCCCAGTCCTCAGGCTCGATCTCGTCGATTGGTGCCCGCGCGCCGCCAGCCCCGGCGTTGTTGAAAACAATATCGATCCCGCCGCAAGCCGCTGCGGCCTGATCCATCAGCGCCATGATCTGGGCAACATCGCAAACATCGCAGGCCACCGCGGTGATCCCGGGGGCCTCAGCGGCAACCGCCTGCGCGCCCGCCAGATTGAGATCGGCGGCGAACACGTTTGCACCTTCGCGGGCAAACAACAGTGCGGTTTCGCGCCCGATACCCGATGCCGCGCCGGTGACAACGGCGCATTTCCCAGAGAATCGCCCGGTAGCCATATCGCTCTCTCCAGCTATGATGATTTTGGCTCAGCTTAGGGCCGCGATGCGGCTGGTCAACGCTTGTCAGCTTGACGCTACGGCAACCGCGCTTTGCGCCAAGGCGCAGAATTCTGCGCTTGCGAGAGGGGCCCCGCGATGCTTTAACCTTACGATTAAGAGAGGAGCCGCCCATGTCTGACCTTGATGGCTTCCAGGCCGAAATCCGCGCCTGGCTGGAAGAAAACTGCCCCCCCGAAATGCGCGAGCCCGTCCGCGATGAAAGCGATGTGTGCTGGGGCGGCCGTAAATTCCAGTTCAAGAATGAAGCGCAAAAAACATGGCTGACCCGCTGCGTCGCCAAGGGCTATACCGTACCCGATTGGCCCCAGGCATACGGCGGCGCGGGGATGTCTGCCGCGCAGGCCAAGATCTGGCGCGAAGAGCTGGGCCGGATCGGTGCCCGGCTGCCGCTGTCCAGCTTTGGCATCTGGATGCTCGGCCCCGCGCTGCTCAAATTCGGCACCGAAGAGCAGAAGGTTCATTATCTGGGCCAGGTTGCCCGCGGCGAGATTCGCTGGTGCCAGGGCTATTCGGAGCCGGGTTCAGGCTCGGATCTGGTGTCCTTGCAGACGTTTGGCGAGGATAAGGGCGATCACTGGAGCGTCAATGGCAGCAAGATCTGGACCTCCTACGCGGACAAGGCGGATTGGATTTTCTGTCTGGTCCGCACTGACAAGGCGAACAAATATCAGGGTATTTCCTTCCTGCTGTTCGATATGGAAAGCCCTGGTGTCACCACCAAGCCGATCCTGCTGATTTCCGGTAACTCCCCGTTTTGCGAAACCTTCTTCGATAATGTGAAGGTGCCCAAGGCGCAGCTCGTGGGCGAGCTTAATCGCGGTTGGGATGTGGCCAAATATCTGCTCGGGCATGAGCGTGAGATGATCTCGGGCGCGGGCAATTCGGACCGGCTCAACACCATCGGCGCGGTGCTCGCGCGCAATGGCCTGGAAGACCCGCTGCTGCGCGCAGAACTCGCCATGTTCGATGTCGATGCGCTGGCCTATTCGGCGATGGGCGAGAAGTTCCTTGATGAGCTCAAGACCGGCCGGGCGCATCCCGCCCAGCCCAACATGATGAAATACGCCGGGACCGAGCTCAACAAGCGCCGTCACGAGCTGCTGATGGCGGGCGGCGGCAGCCGGGCGCTGGAATGGGACAGCGCGGATACGAACGGTGGAGCCGCATCGCGCGGCTGGCTGCGGACCAAAGCCAACTCGATCGAGGGCGGCACCAGCGAGGTGATGCTCAACGTCATTTCCAAGCGTATTCTTGATTTGCCGGGGGCCTGATCGATGCCGCTTTATCATACTGAAGATCAGACGATGCTGGCCGATACGGCACGCGCCTTCATGGCCGATGAAGGCGCGATCGCCAAACAGCTGCGTCATTGGCGCGATACGAATTGCAAGGATGGCTTCGGCCACGGACTGTGGCAGCAGATGGCCGAAATGGGCTTTACCGGCGTGCTGGTGAGTGAGGCCGATGGCGGGCTTGGCATGGGCCATGTCGAAGCCGGGATTGTGCTCGAAGAAATCGGCCGCAACCTTACCCCATCACCATTCCTGACCAGCGCGGTGATGGCGGCCAGCGCGATTGGCGCGGGCAGCGCCGATCTCAAGGCGCGGTGGCTGCCCGGGCTGCTGGCGGGCGACAGCGTGTTTGCTGTGGCCATCGATGAAGGGGCCAAGCACCGCCCCGAACGGATCAAGACCCGGGCGGAGCGGGCCGGGAATGGCTTCCGCTTGACCGGGGCCAAGGATTTCGTGGTCCATGGGGGCAGCGCTGATATGTTGGTAGTATCTGCGCGCACCGCAGGCGCAGACGATGATGACGCCGGGATCACGCTGTTTGCGGTGCCGCGCGCTGCGGCGGGGCTGTCGCAGGTTGCCGTGCGGCTGGTCGACAGCTCGATTGCCACC
>JAYVKX010000225.1:0-4779 GCA_043768005.1 Novosphingobium sp.
CTGGCCGGGGCGGCGCTGGCTGCGGCCTTGGCCGATGCCGGGGCGAGCGAGCCGCTGGCACCCGCGCTGGATACGCTGGCCGCGATCCGCCAGTTCGAGATTTCAGGTACCCGCTATGGCGCACCGTTCGGTCATTCGGACAATCCGCCGCGCTCGATTGCGCGCCGGGTAGGCGCAGATCCGGCCCGCGCAATCCTGGAAATCGTCGGCGGACAGGGGCCGCAGCGATTGGTGGGGGAACTCGCCAGCGAGATCGCGGCAGGACGTTCGAAAATGGCGGCAATCGTCGGTTCCGAGGCCATTTCGACGGTCCGGGCGCTGGCTGGCAAGGGCGAGATGCGGAACTGGGCGGAAAGCATCGGCGGCGATATCGAGGATCGCGGCTATGGCTATGACGGGGTGGTTGATATGACCGCCCTGCGCCACGGAGTCGGCGCGCCAATCGCCGGATATGCGCTGGCCGAGAACGTCCGGCGCGAGCGACTGAACTTGTCGCTGGAAGACTATCGCGGCGAGATTGGCAAGCTGTTTGCCCCCTTCACCCGCATCGCTGCAGCCAACCCCCATTCGGCCTCACCGACAACGCGCAGCGCGGCCGAACTGGCGACCCTTGATGAACGCAACCGTCTGGTGGCCGAGCCTTATGGACGGCTGGTGGTGGCGCGCGATCAGGTCAATCAAGCGGGAGCAATTCTTATTGCCAGCGCAGGCGAAGCGCGGCGACTGGGTGTGCCAGAGGATCGCTGGGTCCATATCCACGGCGTGGCCGATTGCGCCGAACCAGCGATGCTCCAGCGCGAAAGCCTGGAACGCAGCCCGGCTGCGGTCAGCGCGATTTCAACCGTGCTGGAGGTCGCCGGGCGGGGCTGGGGCGACATGGCTCATATCGATCTCTATTCCTGCTTTGCGATCCCGGTGTTCAACCTGCTCGATGCCTTCGGCCTTGATCGCGGCGATCCGCGTGGCTGGACCTTGACCGGCGGATTGCCGTTCTTTGGCGGGGCGGGGAACAATTACTCCACCCACGGCATTGCCGAAGCCGTGGCGCGGTGCCGTGCCGCGCCAGAAAGCTACGCGTTGGTGGGTGCCAATGGCGGGATCATGAGCAAATATGCGGCCGGCATCTATTCCACCGCAGCGGCTGACTGGTCGGAAAGCCGCTGGAAAATCCTGGCCAAGATCAAGCCTGGATTCAGTGTGACCGAGAGTTTTGACGGCGAGGCGGCGGTGGAAAGTTTCACCATCCAGCCGCTGAAGTCAGGCGAGGTAGCGACCATCATCGCCCGAGTGGGCGAGCAGCGGCTTTGCGCAAACAGCAGCGATGCGTTTATTCTGGCGGCCCTGCGCGGCGGGCCAGTGATCGGACAGACAGTCACCGTAACCGCTGGCGAGGGCGTGAACTCCTTCAGTTTCCCCTAGCCAGCTCGACCAACGTCTCTGGTCCCAGCACTTGCGGCAATTGCTGCGGTGTGCCGCCGCCCGCCGGATACCACATATACAGCGGCACCCCGGCTGCGCCTTGCGCGGTAAGATAACGGGTGATTGCCGGATCGCGGCGGGTCCAATCGCCTTTGAGGACGATCACCCCCGCCTTGGCAAAGGCATCGCGGGTGGCAACACGCTCGATCGAAACGCCTTCATTGACCTTGCAGGTCAGGCACCAAGCGGCGGTGAAATAGGCAAATACGGGCTTGCCCGATGCGCGTGCCTTGGCCAGCGCGGCTTCGCTGAATGGGCTGGTGGGAAGGATGCCCTGCGCCTCGGCAGACGGCGTATGGATCGTGCGGGGCAACAGAATCAGGCCGACAGCCGCGATCCCGATCAGCCCCGCCGCCACGAATTTAGCCATTGCAACGCCCAGCCGCTGGCCGCGCCCGGTGCGGCGCAGCAGATGGAGCAGGATCAGCACCAGCCCGCCGCAAGCTGCGGCAAAGCTCCATCCGCCCAAGCGGCTGGCCAGCCACAACAGCGCCAGTGCGGTCAGCCCCATCGGCAGCGCCATCGCTTTGCGGAACCATTCCATCCACGCCCCGGGCCGGGGCAGAGCGCGGCGCAGTGCGGGGATGAAGGCCAGCGCCAGGAACGGCAGGGCCAGCCCAAGGCCCAGCGCCGCGAACAGCGCCAGCGCTTGCACCACCGGCAGCAGCAGCGCCGCACCCATGGCGGCGGCCATGAACGGCCCGGTGCACGGCGTGGCGACAAAGGCGGCGAGCAGCCCGGTAGAGAAGGCTCCCTTGCGCGATCCGGCTTGTGCAAAACCGGGAACGGCAAATTCAAATACCCCGAGCAGATTGGCGGTAATCGCTGCGGACAGCAGCAGCAGCGCGGCAACGACAAGTGGTTCCTGCAGCTGGAAGGCCCAGCCCACTTCCTGACCCCCGGCGCGCAATGACAGCAGCGCTGCACCCAGCGCAAGGCAGGCGAGCATGACCCCGGCGGAGTAGGCGATCCCTTCCGCCCGTGCCTGCGCCTCGCTCTCACCCGCACGGACAAGGCTCAGCGCCTTGAGGCTGAGGATCGGAAACACGCAAGGCATGATATTGAGCAGCAGACCCCCGAGCAGCGCCGCCAGCAGCAGCGCGGGCAGGCTGAGCGGCAGCTTTCCGGCTTGTATCAATGGTTCTCCGTCGCTCGGCACAATGCCGGGTGCGGCGGAGATAGTCACTCCATCACCCGCACGATTAAGCCGTAACACCGCCGAAAACTGCGCCGGATCAAGCGCCGCATATTTGGCGCGGGTCAGTTCGACGATCAGCAGATCGCCCTTGCGGCTGAAAAGTTGCGGCGCAGCGTAATCCACCACCCGGTCATCGGCGGCAAAGAGATGCGGGCTATCCAGCTTCACACTGGCTGGAAGCGGGATGCCCAGCCGGATCGACTTTGCTTGCAGCACAAATTGCGCTGCACTGCCCAAGGGCGCGGGCAGCGCCGCGCGCCAGCGATCGAACCGGGGGTCGGGCTGATTTGCGGGGCCGATCCGCAAGGCGGTTGAAAGCTCGCCCTGCTCGGGCACACAGACCTTGTCGGTACAGGCCAGCCACTGTGCCTTAAGCCCAAGCGGCAGAATGGTACCGAGGCGGGCGTTGGCGGGAACTTTGAACGGCACCAGCACTGCATATTCATGCTCGAAAACATGGTTCATCAGCCCGGCGATCAGCAGCGTATCGGGCACCGGATAGGCCGGCGGGCCAATACTGGTTGTGGCTTTGGCACCGTCGGGCAGCGTCCAGTCCAGCGTCATCTCAAGTCCAGCGTCGCCGGGATTGGACCAATAGCCGTGCCAGCCCGGTTCGGGCCGCATCCGGATCGCCAGCGTTACCGTCTGGCCCGGTGCTGCACCTGGTTCGGCGATCAATTCGGCGCTAATGTGGCTTGGCGCGGCCAGTGCCGGCCCGGCGATCAACAGCACAGCAAGCTGAAGCAGCAATGCGGCGGCCCGGGACAAGCGAATCATGCGAAAACAAACTCCCTTCAGGGGCCGCGCGGGCCTTGCGCATGGCGCGCGGCCACGCCATCAGGGCTGTGCAATCATTGCGCCGATAATTCAAGGAATCCGAATGCGCCGTCTTGCTGCCCCTTGCGTTTTTCTCGCTGCAGTAGCGCTGGCCGGATGCGCTGCCAGCCCGGCAAAACCGGCGCTGTCCGCCGCGCCCGCACCCGCCCCCACCGGGCCGCCACGGCTGGTTGTGGCGATCTCGGTCGATCAGTTTTCTGCTGATCTGTTTGCGCAATATCGCCAGCATTACAGCGCGGGTATGGCCCGGCTGCTAACCGGCGCGGTGTTTCCATCGGGCTTTCAGTCACACGCCGCGACCGAGACTTGCCCCGGCCATTCCACCTTGCTGACCGGCGCGCATCCCTCGCGCACCGGAATCATTGCCAACAACTGGTTCGATCCGGGCATCGCCCGCGCGGACAAACGAATCTATTGCTCGGAAGATTTCACCGATCCGGCCAGCACTTCGCGCGACCCGGTGGTGACCGCCAATAACCTTAAAGTCCCTACGCTGGGGGATCGGATGAAGGCGGCCAATCCCGCTACGCGCAACGTGGCCGTTTCGGCCAAGGACCGCGCCGTGATGATGATGGGCGGGCATGATATCGATGCGGCATACTGGTGGAAGGGCGCGGGCTTTGTGACGCTCAGGGGCCGCGAACTCTCGCCCGCCGCTGCCACGCAAAACGCTGCCATCACCGCGCAGCTTAAATCGGGCGGCCCGGCCATGACCCCGCCCGGCTGGTGCGGCCCGCGTGACCGGGCGACCGTGATCGGCAAGGCGAATGTCGGCACGGGCCGTTTCGCGCTGGAGGCGGGCAAGCCTGATGCCTTCCGCATCTCACCCCGCATGGATGCCGCAACGGTGGAGCTGGCTAATCGGCTGGTTGATGAGCTGAATCTGGGCAAGGGTCCGGCGATCGATGTGCTGTCGGTCAGCCTCTCTGCCACCGATTACATCGGCCATGCGCTGGGCAATGAGGGCCTGGAAATGTGCATCCAGATGGACCAGCTGGACAAGTCGCTGGGCCAGCTGTTCGCGCATCTTGATGCGCGCGGGATCGATTATGCGGTGGTGCTATCGGCCGATCACGGCGGGCTCGATACGCCCGAGCGGCTGGACGAACAGGCGCTGCCCCGCGCAGTGCGGGCGGATAAGGCGCTGATGCCGGGCGAGCTGGCCAAGGCGATCTCTGCGCGGACCGGGATCAGCACCGAAGGCCCGCTGCTCTATGCCGACGGTCCGTTTGGGGACTATTATTTCAGCCATAGCCTCACCCAAG
>JAYVKX010000226.1:0-2513 GCA_043768005.1 Novosphingobium sp.
ATAGGGCGTTCCGGTCACGAAGTTTACCGGGGCCTCCTTGCGCATTTCGGCAAAGATCGGCTGCCAGCGGTCTTCAACATAGATGTCAGACCGGCTGACGTCCCAAGGGTGGCTGTGGGCAGGCAATTCCTGCCCATGGGTCTTCAGCCAATCCTCAAACGCAGCGCTCGCGCCAGGCGCGGTGCGATAGGTGAACGGGGCAGTGTCAACTTGGGGATTGGTGGCCATCAGGGTTCCTCTCTGGCGCATTCTTCACTGATGCGTTGCCAGAAGAGACTTATCTCGCTTTACTTACCGATGAGTCAATAGCGCCTCCATTGTGGAGCTATTCGCCGGGCGCAGCTCGTGCCCGGTTCGGCTTGGCTAGCTGGCAAAACAAGGTTGGCTCTATTTGGCGGGCGCGCGGCGCAGCCATCCGCCGATCCTTGATTTTCCTTGCGACGGGCCGGATTGCATCACCCGCTTGCGGAACAGCGCCGCCCCTGCCCGGACAAACACCGCAACGCACAGGGTCTGCCAGACCAGCGCCGCCAGATGCGGCCAGATCGCCGGATCCTGCGCCGCGCGGGCAAGCATCGCAAAGGGTGAGCTGAACGGGACGATGGTGGCGGCAATCTCCATCGGGGAGCCCGGCTGCGCCATGGCGTAGCTTGCAAAAAAGAAGTTCAGCAGCTGCAGCACCGTAACCGGAAGTGAGATTGTCTGCACCTCGCGCACGGTGGTTGCCATCGAACCGATCGTCAGGAACAGCGAGCCGAGCAGCAGATATCCCATCGAGAAATAAAGCACCCCAAGCCCCAGAAACATCGGCCAGCCGACCGCCGGTGCCGGAAAATCCTGCAGCGAATGCCCCGCCGTGAACCAGATCGCTCCGCCCGCCAGTCCCCAGACCGAAATCCCGACCCATGACACCCCCAGCATGGCGAACAGCTTGCCCAGAAACACCGCATCCATGGGGATCGCAGCGGCGAGAATTTCGATGATCTTGTTGCCCTTTTCCTCAACCAGATTGGACAGCACCATCCCGGCCAGCAGCATGGTCAGCAAGAACAGCACCGTCTGCCCCAGCTGCGCGGTGATCACGCGGCTATGGGTTTGATCGGCGGTGCTGGTGGCGATCCCGTGGAGCGCGATTACCGGATAGGCATCGGCCGCTTTGCGCGCGGCCTGCGCCGCAACCAGCGAGATCGGACCCTGCCAATGCAAGATCCGTTCGGCCGGGCCGGTCAGCACCGGCTTGGCTGGAGTGCCGCTGAGGATCGCGGCGAGATTGGCGTGGTCCCGTTTCATCTCTGCCGCCGGACTGAACGGCTCGCCCGGACCAAGCTGTTTCAGCACGACAAGTTCGGGCAAGGCATTGCCCAGCCGCGGGGCCAGCAGCTGATGTGCAGATTGCATCGCGGCAATATCGGGCGCGGTCATGACCATGCCCAGCACGGGCCGATCGGCGCTGTCCTTGACCTTCTGGCCAATCCCGCCCGCAAGCGAGCCGACGAACAGCGGGAACAGGGGCCCGAGCAGGAAGAAGAAGAAGCTGCGGCTGAACAGGATCGCGGTGAAATCGCGCCGCGCGATGACCAGCGCAGCCTGAAAGATCGACAGGCGCCCGCCCCGGATTTTGCGAGCTTCCATCAGCGTTGTTCCTCTTCTTCGAGCGCGCGGGCCGCGGCTTCACCGGCAATCGCCACGAACGCATCATGCAGGCCGGCGCGTTCGATCGAGAGCGAAAGGATCCCCGCCTCCCCCTCGATCAGCGCACGCAGCAGCGGCTCGATCCCGGTTTCGGGGAGCGAGAAATACCAGAAACTGCCTTCAGCCCGGGCATCGGCTGGCAGTGCGGTGCGCCAGGCGCCGTCCCGCGCGCGGGTTTCAAGACGCACTTGCGGCCGGATCCGATCCCGCGCGACATCCACTGGTCCGGCAAAGGGCACCCGCCCGCCCGCGATGATCGCCACCTCATCACACAGCCGCTCGGCATGGGCGATCACATGGGTGGAAAAGATCACCGTGGTCCCGCGCGCCGCCAGCTCGCGGATCATCCGCTCAAGCTTGCCCTGATTAAGCGCATCGAGGCCGGAGAACGGCTCGTCAAAGATCACCAGCCGGGGTTCGTGAACCAGCGTGCCGAGCAGTTGGACCTGCTGCGCCATCCCCTTGGACAGCTGGCGGATCTGG
Source organism: Novosphingobium sp. (assembly GCA_043768005.1). GTDB lineage: Bacteria > Pseudomonadota > Alphaproteobacteria > Sphingomonadales > Sphingomonadaceae > Novosphingobium. The sequence continues at coordinate 2,176 of JAYVKX010000226.1, forward strand.
CGATCGATCGCATAGCCAAGGCCATGTTCTTCCAGCATAGCCTTGCCCCGCCGGCGACCTTCGGCCAGCGGCAGCCCGCGCAGCGCGCCAACAAAGGCGATTGCCTCATAGGCTTTCATCGATGGGTACAGCCCGCGCTCCTCGGGCAGATAGCCGATCGCATGGGCGATCTCATGCGGGCGATCATGGCCCAGCACACGACGTATCCCCGAATCGGGATCGATAATCCCCAGCAGCATCCGCAAGGTGGTGGTCTTGCCCGCGCCATTGGGGCCAAGAATGCCGTAGATCGAGCCTTCGGGAACCGCCAGATCGATGCCATCAACCGCAGTAAAGCC
>JAYVKX010000227.1:0-2453 GCA_043768005.1 Novosphingobium sp.
CGATGGAAGTGCAGAAAACTGCGATTTGACACATCCTTTCTGCAATTCGGCGAAAGACGCGCTCTTGCCTCTCATTGCGGCCAGCAAGATTAAGGCGACAGGAGTTACTTTGACAGATGCTATGACCGCCAATTAGCTCGATAGCCGGAGTTACGTTCAAACGTCCAGTTACCCTCAAACTCCCGCCACCAAACCACCCCCCCTTTACCCGTTGGCGACACATCCCCGCTAACCTCCCCGCCATGCATTCCCTGCTTACCCCCGCCAACCTCGCCACCGCGCTGATCGCGGTGAACTTTGCCGCGTTTGCGGCGTTCGGGATCGACAAGGCCAAGGCTGTGCGGGGGCTTGGAGACTATCGGAGGCGGCGTTGCTGTGGCTCGCGCTGCTGGGGGGCACCATCGGCGCCTATGCCGGGCGGTCCGCGTTCCGTCACAAGACCCGCAAGCAGCCGTTCAACTCGCACTTGTTCAGCATCGCGGTGCTGCAGGTGCTGTGGCTGGGCGGCTTGCTGGGCTGGGGGTGGTGGTGAGCGCCGCATAAGCCCGCACGGCACCCTGTGCGCTGCGCTCAATGCGCCGGAACGCGGTCCCTGATCCGGTCAAACCCGGCTTTGAGATTGGCAAAGCGTTCATCGATGTTGGGCTCAAACTCGGTGTCGGTGAAGATATAGGCCCAGTCGCCCTCGATCCCCTCGCGGACCAGTTCGCCGACATACAGCGGGTCGATCCCGTGAGCGATCGCCTCGCGGGCGATCTGGACGAATTGGCCGGCAGTCTCGCCCTCGTTCATTTCCTCGATGGCGCCGAACCGGGCCGGCAAATTGCGGTTTGAATCCATGATCGCGGTGCGGATGAAGCCGGGGCACAGCACCGAAACGCCGATCCCGCGCGGGGCGAGGGTGATGCGCAGCCCTTCGGACAGCGCGACCACGCCATATTTGGTGACATTGTACGAAGGGTTCACCGCCGCGTTGAGCCCTGCGATCGAGGCGGTGGAGACGATCTGGCCGCCCTCGCCGTGCGCTTCGATCAGCGGCCCGAAAATCTCGAAGCCCCAGACCACCGACATCAGATTGACCCCGATGGTCCAATCCCAGCTGGCATCGGTCCAGCTGCCATAATCGCCGCCACCCCCGATCCCGGCATTGTTGACCACGATATGGACTTTGCCGAACCGGGCGATGGTAGCATCTGCTGCGGCCTGGAGTTCACCCTTGAGCGAGACATCGGCGCGCACCGCTGCAACATCAGCGTTGGTGGCGCGCAGGGCGGCCACGGCCCTGTCCAGCGCGGCTGCCTCAATATCGCAAAGCATCACCTTGACGCCCGCCTGTGCCAGCGCAGTGGCGATGCCAAGGCCGATACCCGATGCGGCGCCGGTTACGAAGGCCACTTTCCCGTCAAGGTTCTGCATGTCTCTCTCCTGCTTTGCCCATCATGCGCGCCGACGCTGAAGGGGCAAGCGAAAACAGGCCTTGCCGCCCGCCCTGCCGATCTGCCACCATCACACCAGGACCGAACCGAGAGGAATTCCCATGGCCGCCTACATCGTCTTCACCAAGGAACACGAGCATGATGCTGCTGCCATGCAGAGCTATGCGGCCAAGGCGGGTGCATCGCTGGCGGGCCACGCGGGCAAGCCGCTGGCCTATTACGGTGCGATCGAAACGCTGGAAGGGCCCGAGGCACAAGGCGCAGTGATCGTCGAGTTTCCGACCATCGAGGAAGCCCGCGCCTGGTACGCTTCGCCCGCCTATCAGGAAGCCCGCCAGGAGCGCTTTCAGGGCGGCGACTACCGGGTGTTCATCACGCAAGGGATGTAACCGGCGTCAGCTCGCCAGCCGCAGCGCCTTGGCCGCACGGGGCGGCTGTTTGGGCTGATCGAGCCAGATCCCGCGGGTGTCATAGACCAGCTTATCGGCGCGTTCGGCCAGCGGGACCACGCGAAACACGTCATGATCGACCAGCACGATCAGAATATCGCAAGTCTCCAGCGCCGTATCGATATCGATCAGCTGCGCGGCAGTGCCATCGAATTCGCGGGGCAGTTCAGCGGCGTAAGGTTCTACCACATGGATCCTCGCCCCGAATTTCTGCGCCAGCGTCACCGCCACCAGCCGCGCCGGGCTTTCGCGGAAATCATCGATGTTGGCTTTGAAGGCAAGACCAAGGCAGCCGACAGTGGCGGCGGGATGCGCCTCGATCAGCGCTTCGGCGCGGGCGATCACGTGGCGGATCTTGCCATCATTGACCCCCCGGGCGGTGCGGATCAGCGGGGTATCATCGGGCGCGCCATGGACGATGAACCACGGGTCAACCGCGATACAGTGCCCGCCCACACCGGGGCCAGGCGAGAGGATATTGACGCGCGGATGGCGATTGGCGAGGCGGATCACCTCCCACACATCGAGGCCCATCGTGTCGGCGACGATCGACAGTTCATTGGCAAAG
>JAYVKX010000228.1:0-3137 GCA_043768005.1 Novosphingobium sp.
ACCCGGTTCAACCCCGAGCAGCTGGAGGAGGAACTGGCTTGGATCGATCAGCATATCGATGGCCAGCCCTATGGCGTCGATGTGCTGGTGCCCGAAACCATCGATCCGCGCGTGGCCGGACTGGCCGATAATTCCCAGCGCTCTGCCGCAATTTCAGCCGAGCACAAGGCCTTCGCCGCCAATCTGCTAGGCAGCTATGGGGTCAAATTGAGCAGCGACGAGCTGGTGCTGCGCGAACGGATGGGGATTACCCCGGAAAACGGTCTCGCGCTGATGGAAGTGGCGTTTCGCCATCCGATCCGGCTGATTGCCAATGCGCTGGGCATAGCGCCGCCCGCGATGATCGCCCAGGGCAAGGCTCGCGGCATTCCGGTTGCCGCGCTGGTCGGCGCCAAGGAACACGCGCTGCGTCAGGTCGAGGCCGGGGTTGATATCATCGTGGCGCAAGGCGGTGAGGCAGGCGGGCACTGCGGCGAGGTTTCGACGCTGGTGCTGATCCCCGAAGTCGTCCGCGCGCTCAAAGGCGCAGGCCATGAGGTTCCGGTGCTGGCCGCAGGCGGGATCATGACCGGGGCGCAGATGGCCGGGATGATGGCGGCAGGCGCGCAAGGGGCCTGGACCGGATCGGTCTGGCTCGCCACGCCAGAGGCGGAAACCAGCGAGGCCTTCCGTGCCAAGATGATATCCGCGCGCAGCCGCGATACTGTCCGTTCGAACAGCCGCACCGGCAAGCCCGCGCGCCAGCTCAAAACCGCCTGGCACGAGGCTTGGGAGGGCGCAGACAGCCCCGGCACCCTGCCCATGCCGCTGATGGGCATGGTTTCCGAGCCGAGCTTTGCGCAGGTCGAGAAGGCGGTACTGGGCGGCAATGAAGCGGCGCGCGATCTGGTCAGCTATTTCGTTGGCCAGGGTGTCGGTCTGATCGAGGCGGAACGCAGCAGCCGCCAGGTGGTACAGGATTTCCGCGAGGAATTTGCCGAAGCTGTGCTGGGCCTTGTGGCGATGCTGGGCGAGGATTGATAGCCATCGCGCCGCGAATGTGACAGGATAGGGCATGCTCCAAACACATGTGCTGCGCGACCGCTATCTTGACGTTCTCGCCTCGGTTTACATCTACAATGAATTTCGCGGCTACACCTCGCTTGACCGTGTGCTTGAGGGTGTCCGGGCGCGCTGCCCGGATGATGCCGGGTTCATCGCCGAAGTGGTCAAACACCGCGCCGATGAGCAGAAGCATTATGTCATGTTCAAGCGCTGGTTCGAACGGCAGGGCCGGATGCCGCTGCGGGTCGATCGCGCCGTGGGCCATATCGACCGGTTTATCGAATGGATCTTTGGTTGCACGATCGAGGATCTGGATACCGAAGCCGTGATCGAAAATCCGGGCGAGTTCGAAAAGCTGTGCCGGGTGATCATGCTGACCGAACAGCGCGGCTTTGCACAGGTCGAAATCCTGCTGAAGAACCGCTTTGTCCGCGCCGATCCGATCATGAAAAAGATCTTCGAGATCGTCCACAAGGACGAACCCGATCATTTCCTGCCCTACCAGCACTGGCTGGAACGCAATGGCAAGGCGCCCGCTAGGTGGAACGAGCGCGCGGCCGATTGGTGCATTCATAAATCGCTGATGCTGGCCAAACTGCCGACCATCTTCCTCGATCCCGCCACCCCCCGGCTAACCCATTGGCCCGATGAGGACGCAGGCGTTTATGTGAGCTAAATCCTCCCCTTGCAGGCGAGGGTTTTGACGCTAACGATACCCCCGATGAGCTACACATTGATCACCGCAAACCGGAACTATTCCAGCTGGAGCCTGCGCCCGTGGCTGCTGATGAAGGCGCTGAACATCCCCTTCGCAGACCAGCTTGAACCCTTTACCAAGCCTGACAATTTCGCAGAATTTCGCAAGTTTTCACCAACCGGCCAGGTGCCGGTGCTGATCGATGGCGGGGCGACTGTGCATGATTCGCTGGGCATTGTACTCTACCTTGCGGATCGCCACCCCGGCATCTGGCCGCAAGATCCCGCCGCTCGGGCCTTTGCGCAATGTGCCGTGACGGAAATGCACGGCGGCTTTTCCGCGTTGCGCAATGATTGCACCATGAATGTCGGGGTGCGGGTCCAGCCAAAGCCGATGAGCGCGGCGCTGACCGCCAATGTTACGCGCGTGCGCGAATTGTTCGAGCAGGGGCTGGAGCAATTCGGCGGACCGTGGCTGGCAGGCGCAGAGTTTACCGCGATCGACGCCTTCTTCGCCCCCGTCGCCTGGCGCATCCGCACCTATGCGCTGGATGTTGGGCCAAACCACACTGGGGCACAGCGGTGGGTAGATCACATCATCGCCCACCCCGCCATGCAGCAATGGGAAGCCGAAGCCTTGGCCGAAGACTGGCGCGAGGAGAGCCACGAAGCTGACCTTGCCGCTTGCGGGGCGATTACGGCGGATTACCGCAAGGGCTAAGCTTCGGTCAGCGCGGCAAGCGTCACTTCGGATACTTCGACAACCGGAATTTCCCAAGGGTGCGCGGTGAGCAACCGGGCGATCGCCGCATCGATATCAGCCTGCGGCGCGGTGGCGGAAATATGGATCGTGACCATCAGGCTTGGCGAAATTTCGCGCTCGCCGATTGTCCCGCGCACCGGGCGGGCACCAAGTCCGGGCCGGAACAGCTCCCACCCCAACGCGGTTTCCGCGACCGCCTGATAAGCGCCGAAATCACCCAGCGGATTGTCTGCATCCAGTATGGCATAGAGGCTGGCCAGCCCATCATCGCACTCCAGCGCGGCAATATCGCCCGCTTGCAGCCGCAGCAGCACTGCGGACGAAACCGGCCAGGCGACCCGGATCGCCCAGACCTTGCGCATTGTAACGCCTGAAGTAATGCCCGGGTTCATCCCAAAGCCGCCTTCAAATCCTCTACCAGGTCGGTTCGCTCCCACGGGAAGCTATCGCCCAACGGCTTGCGCCCGAAATGGCCATAGGCGGCGGTCTGGCGGTAGATCGGCTTGTTAAGGCCGAGCAGTTCGCGGATGCTGCGCGGGGTCAATCCGCCCAGCCGTTCCATCCCCATGATCGCAGCCTCGATCACATCATCGCCGACCTTGCCGGTTTCATGCGTATCGACATAGAGCGAAAG
>JAYVKX010000229.1:0-2626 GCA_043768005.1 Novosphingobium sp.
CCATTGGGGGCGATCAATGCGCGTTTGGCGCGCGGCGGGCAAGCATGCGCTGCGGCGGAATTAATCCACAGCATGTGGATTATCACGATGCACTTGCCCCATCATGCTGCATTTGCGAAAGCAGCGCCACCATGGCCGACCCGCGCATCTCTCATATCGATCTCGACGAGGCGACAATCCTGTGGCGCAATGCCGATATCGAGCAGGAGCGCCGGATCGCGATCTTCGATCTGATCGAGGACAACAGCTTTCGCGCCGTGCGTTCGGCCGAAGCCGGGCATGACGGGCCATACCGTCTGCGGCTGGCGGTGGAAGACGGGCGGCTGTCGATGGAAATATCCGATTCTGCCGGACAGCACCTTGAAACGCTGGTCCTGGGGCTGGGCCGGTTTCGCCGCCCGATCCGTGATTATTTCGCGATCTGCGACAGCTATTATCAGGCGATCCGCAAAGCCACCGCCGCCGAGATCGAGACAATCGACATGGCCCGCCGCGGCGTCCACAACGAGGCGGCAGAAATGCTGCTCGAACGGCTGGACGGAAAGGTGGAAACCGATTTCGCCACCGCCCGGCGGCTGTTCACCCTGATCTGCGTGCTGCATATCAGGGGGTGAAGTAACGGGACCGAATTTCACATGACCAGAAGAAGATCCAGCACCGCGCGGTTGCGCCTGCTTGCCGCAGTGCTGCTTATCGGCCTGGCGGGCGGCGCGTGGGGCTGGTGGCACCTGCATCACTGGACCCCGCCGCGCGCGGCCTATCCGATGCAGGGGGTGGAGATCAGCGCAGCCGACGGCGCGGTGAACTGGCGCGCGCTGAAGGCGATCGGGGTCAATTTCGCCTATATCGATGCCAGCGCCAGCGCCTTTGCCCGCGATCCTGCCTTCGTGAAGAATTTCGAGGATGCCCGCGCGATCCGGCTTCAGCTGGGGGCGGTGCATAAATATGATCCGTGCCAGCCGGCCGACAAGCAGGCGGGCAATTTTGTCACCGTCGTTCCCCGCGATGCGGCGATGCTGCCGCCTGCGGTGGAGCTGGATAGCCTGGGCGATGATTGCCCGGTCAAGGTCAGCGATGCCGCGATCGAAAGCGAGCTGACGACTTTCCTCAACCAGATCGAGAATCACACCGGCAAGCCCGCAATGCTCAAAGTATCGCGCCGCTTTGAAGCGCGCTATCACATCGCTGCTGCGGTCGACCGCAATCTGTGGCTGGAACGTGACCGGTTCGAGCCCGGCTATGCGGGCCGTCCGTGGACACTGTGGACCGCGAATGGCGCGCTGGCCAATGCCGCCGATGAGGAGCCGGTCCGATGGGTGGTGGTGCAGCCGTGAGTGTAAACAAGAACAGCCTGATCGCCGCCGCGCGCAGCGCGCAAGGCGCGGCCTATGCCCCCTATTCCCGCTTCCACGTCGGCGCGGCGCTGGGCTTTGCCGATGGCAGCGTGGTGTCGGGGGCGAATGTGGAAAACGCGAGTTACGGCCTGACGCTATGCGCGGAAACTATCGCTGTCTCAAAGGCGATGAACCAAGGCGTGCGCGGCGGCTTGCTGGCCGTGGCGGTGATCGGCGGGATGGCGGGCGCGCCCGGCCCCGCCGTCACCCCGTGCGGGCGCTGCCGCCAGGTGCTGAACGAGCTGGCGCAGCTGGGCGGCACCGATCCGCTGGTGTGGTGCGTGGGCGCAGACGAAGTGCTGGAACTGCGCCTGTCAGAGTTGCTGCCCCATGCGTTCGGCCCAGCAAATCTGGGTTAACCCAGCCACTCAGCCAGCGCGGCGAGGCATTCCCGGCCCAGCAGCATACTTCGTTCGGGCGACCAGCCCTGGGCGGGATCGGGCAGATCATTGTTATCCTTGAACGGCATTTCCAGCGTCATCGCCAGCGCCCCGAACCGCTGCGCCAGCTGATTGGTTGACATGGTGAGGTTGGCCTTGCCCTTGCCCGCCTTGGGATAGCCCAGCCGGGTCTGGAAATCGGACGTGCGGCGTTCGAGGATCGCCAGATAGCGGTCATACCCTGCGCCTTGTTCATCGGACCATGAGGGGATGCCATTGAACCCGGCGATGAACACTGCCGGGATCGCCTCATCCCCGTGAACGTCCATTGCGACATCAACGCCACTGGCATCCATCGCAGTGCGGATCGCCAGCACTTCGGGCGATCTTTCAAGGCTCGGTTCATGCCATTCGCGGTTGAGGTTCACCCCCACCGCATTGGTCCTGAGGTGCCCGCGCACCGATCCGTCAGGGTTGGCATTGGGGACCACATGGATGCTGCATTTGGCGCGCAGCACCCGCCCGACCGGATCGGCGGGATCAGTCAGGCAGCCCAGCGCGCCTTCCATCCACCATTCGGCCATGGTTTCACCGGGATGCTGACGGGCATAGAGCCAGACCTGCGTTTCGCCCTCGCCCAGTTCCAGGCAATCGATCGTCCGGCCATCGATACTGCGGCCAAGACAGCGATAGGATACGCCGTCGCTGCTCGCCGCATCCGCGATCAGATCCTGGTGCCGTTCCCACGAATAGGGCGCGAAATAGGCGAACCAGGCAAGATCGCCTGCGGGCGTATAGCGGATGGTCAGCGTGCCGCCGTCTGCGCCCGCGTCATAGCTTGATGCCGCGCGC
>JAYVKX010000230.1:0-3411 GCA_043768005.1 Novosphingobium sp.
CTCCACCGGACCGCCATCCAGCAACGCAGTGACTGTGCCATGATCGATCCCGGTGGGAATGACGCGGATGCCAGCTGCCTTGAGCCGCCGCATCACCTCACGCGGCTCGATCGGCGTTGCGATATCGATGTCCTTGACCGCGATTCCCAGCAGCGTGTCGCGCACCGCCCCGCCGACATAGCGGGCATTGCCGGTGCCCAACACCGCGATCAGTGCGGCAAGATCGGCGCGTTTGGTCCATTGGGCGGGGGGTAGAACCTCAGACATTATCAGACTTTGCCCAATCGATCCGCCGCGCCAGATTGGCGATGATTGCGGCTGTCACTCCCCAGATACGATGCTGCTGCCACATGATCTCGATGTAGCGCCTCTCGCGCCCTTGCCAATATGCTGAATTATGCTGGTGATTGGCGACATCGAACACGAAATCAACCGGCGCCTCGAACCAGGCGGCGACTTCGGTGGGGCTGGGGGAGAGTTGCAGATCGGGCGGGACCACCGCCAGCACCGGCGTGATCGAATAGCCGGTGCCGGTGCGATAGACGTCGCTGGTGCCGATCACCGTCACATCGCGTTCGTGGATGCCCAGTTCCTCGTAAGCCTCGCGCAGGGCGGCTTCGACCGGGGTTTCGCCGGGATCAAGCTTGCCGCCGGGAAAGGCGACTTGCCCCGGGTGCGATCGCATATTGGACGGGCGGTGGATCAGCAGGAAGCCGGGGCGTTTGCTATCGGTCACTGCGGCCAGCACCGCCGCCGCGCGCACCTCGCCCACCGCGAAGCTTGCGTCATCGCGCAAATCGGTCAATTCGCGGGCATGGCCCTGAGTGTGAAGCTGGTGAAGGCGTTTGGCCAGAAGGCTCATACCGGCACCAGCGCAAAGCGCGCCCCCCGGCTGCTCACGGATAGCGCTTCATCCGCCAGCGCGATCAGCTGCAAATAGGTGCTGCGGTTGAGCCGCGCCTCGGTGCCGTGGCGCACCGCGAGATACAGCGCGGGCGTATCGGGGTCACCGCGCGCGGTGATCGCGTGATCCGGCCCGGCAATCACCAGATCATCGGTGCTCAGCCGAAAGACCAGCGCATCGCCCTGCTGCACAACATCGACGGCGATAAATGCCACATCCTCGACCTCGATAGATAGCCGCTCGTGCGGGGTCACCAGCCAATGCTGGCCTGATTCATCCCGCGTCAGCAGGCTGGCAAAGGCGCGGATCATGGCGGGGCGCTTGATCTCGCCGTCCCCAAATTCATTGGCATCATGGAACCAGCGCCCATTGGCAGTAATCCGCATCAGGCTGTCGCCGCTATGCGCCGGGGTCCATTGATCGACCGGCGGCAATTCGCGCGCTTCGACCAGCGCGGCAATCTCGGCCAGGGAAAGTCCGGCTAGGTTTGGCAGCGGTTCATAGGGCATCAGTGGGCGATGCCAGAACCTGTCACTTACGCCAAGGGCCGAGCAGGCCTTCGCGGGGGAGGACGGCGGGGTTGGCGGTGCGGGCAAGCAACCGGTGCTGTTCGTAGGGGCCTGGCAGGCTCCATCCGCGGGTATGCACGTTGGAGAAACCAAAGAAGCGCTCGTAATATTCAGGATCGCCAATCATCATCTGTGGCAGCGGAGCCTCCGGGCTTAGCGCGCCGAGGCTGGCCAGCATCAGCGCCTTGCCATAGCCTGCGCCCTGATGCTGCGGCAGCACCGCCACCGGGCCGACCATGATGATCGGGTGAGCACGGCCAGCTGGATCGGTCAGCGCCACCGGCCAGCACTGGATCGTGCCGACCAGCTGATCGGTGCTGTCCAGCGCCGCAAAGCTCAGCGCAGGAAGCCAATCCATCCCCTCGCGCAGTCTGTAGGCGGTGCGGGTATGGCGGGTCGGCTCAAACGCGCGGTCGAGCAATTCCTCAACCAGGGCGGGATCGACATTGTCGAGCGGGATGAGGTTGGTCTGGGCTGCCATAGCGCCGCGCGGATAGGGTGGCCCCGCGTCCTTGTCGATGGGAAACCCTATCTTTTGGCGGAAAGCCGCAGCAGGCGACCGCGCTCGCCATCCTCCAGCACCCAGATCGCGCCGTCTTCGGCCTGGGCAATCTCGCGGATGCGAGCGCCCATGGGCAGCCGTTCCAGTTCACGCGCGGTTTCACCCTCAATCCCCACCCTGACCAGTCCGCCACTGCCAAGCGCGGCGATGATCGCCTGGCCGCGCCACTCAGGGAACATATCGCCCGAATAGAAAATGAAATCGCCCGGCGCGATTACCGGGTTCCAGCTAATTGCAGGGGCTGCCAGATCGGGGCGACTGGTGTGGCGCGGGATTGGCTTGCCATCATAATGATCGCCGTTTGAAACCAGCGGCCAGCCATAATTCTGTCCAGGCCTGACCAGATTCAGCTCGTCACCGCCGGCCGGGCCATGCTCCAGATCCCACAACCGCCCCTGCGCATCGAATTTGAGGCCCAGGATGTTGCGATGGCCCAGCGACCAGACTTGCGCCGCGACACTGCCTTGCGAAGCGAAGGGATTTCCCGGGGCCGGGGTGCCATCGGGCAACAGGCGGATCACCTTGCCCAGGTTCTGGTCCAGATCCTGCGCGGGGGTAAATTTCTGCCGTTCGCCCGAGGCGATAAACAGATATTTGCCATCGGGCGAGAAGGTGATCCGGTGAGAGAAATGACCGTTTCCGGTGACCTTGGGCGCTTGCCGCCAGATCACCGAAAGCCCGGTCAATTGCGGCGCTGCTTGGGCCAGATCAAGCTTGCCGCGCGCCAGCACCGCGCCGCGCGTATCGCCGGGGCCAGCCTCGACATAGCTGAGGTAAATCATTCCGCTGGCTGCGAAATCCGGAGCCAGGGCGACATCGCCCATTCCGCCCTGACCGCCATAATCGACCCTTGGGACACCTGCCACATCAGCAGCAGAGCCGCCTGATTTCCACAGTTTCAGCTTTCCTACCCGTTCGGTTATCAGTGCCGCGCCCGTTCCGGGAAGGAAGGCCATTGCCCAGGGCTCGTCGAACCGGGCGATCTCGGTCACTGTGAGGGGCAAGGCGGCCAGCGCGGCTTTGCTTTCCCCAGATTGCGCTGCGCCGCAGCTTGCGAGGAACAGGGACAGGGGCGATAGGGCAATAAGCCAGCGGGATCTGAACATGCCGGAGAAAATGCCTATCTTTTTCCCGAATGCCAAGAGCCTGAAACGCCCGCTGATCATCGGGGTTGATGAGGCCGGGCGCGGGCCGCTGGCTGGGCCGGTGGTGGCCGCAGCGGTGGTGCTGGGGGTGGATGCACCCGGGGGTATCGACGATTCCAAAAAGCTTTCGGCCAAGCGCCGCGCCATGCTGGAGCCTGCGATCAAGGCCAGCTGCCACTGGGCGATCGGCGTGGTCGAGGCTGACGAGATTGACCGGATCAACATTTTTGC
>JAYVKX010000231.1:0-3314 GCA_043768005.1 Novosphingobium sp.
GTCGGCGCGGCAGAACAGCCCGCAAGCGCGCACAAGCCCAGAAGCGCAATAATTGGCATACGCATGGAAAAATTCCTTGGGTTACTGGAGTTCGGGCCAGGGCTTTGCTGGAGCAGTAAAGCGCGGTTTGCCGAGTAGCGGTGTTGAAAGCGCATAGGCCCCGTTCACCGTGAACGCCCAGATGATGTTGCGATCGTATTCGGTGAAAACCGCGAAAGTCGAATTGCCGAACGTATAGTCAGGTAGTTCCTGCGCGGTCGGGAAGCGCGGCACAAAGTAACCGGCAATCCGGGGATGGGCCGGGTCCTTCACATCGAAGATCTGTATCCCCGCGTTGTAGAATGCATAGGGAACGATCCCCTGCCGGAAATGCCCGGGCTGGCCCGTGCCGCCCGAGCGTTTGGGGCCGAAACTGCCGCGCCGCTGGCAAAAATCGGTGAAGGATGCGCCCGGCGGCGGGGCCGGGCGGGGAAAGCGGGCGGCGATCCTGGGGTGTGCTGGATCACGCACATCGATCGAGAAGATGTCCTTGTAAGGCTCGTAACAGCTCTCGTTCATCGGATAGCCGTTGCTGAACACATGGCCTGTCCGGTCATACTGGCTGACATCGACATTATCGAACTCGGTGCCCGCGAAGCTGGGCGGCACCTGCAGATTGCCGAGCTGTCTGGGATGGGCGGGGTCGGAAAGGTCGAAGCTAAAGAAGCCAAGCCCGCCCATGCCGCCAAAGCCGATTTTTCCGCCTTGCTCGATTGGCTTGGGCAGGAACAGCGGATTGCGCGATCCCATCCACGACGTGCGATTGCCCGCGCGCGGATTGGCAAGATAGGCTGCTTCGCTTGCGCTATCCCCAAGCACCTGCCCGGGCACGGTAATCTGCGAAACAATTCTGGGATTACGGACATCCGCCATGTCCCACACCTGAAAACCTGGCGAATAGAGATAATCTGGATATTCGGTCAGCGAATAGCGATCGTCCGGCGCGGCGGAGAGCACCATGTATTTCCCGCCCGACCAGCTTGGTGCATCGAGCGATCCCGATCCTTGCTGCTGGCCGATCGGCGCATCGGGATGGGTGTAGTCGGTGGTCCGCGTCGCGATCAATTCCCACTGGCTGGGCAGCGGACCGTTCATCGCATAGACCTTGAAGCCCTTGAGCGAATTGTAGCGACGCTGGGCGGCCACCTTGTCAGGCTGGTGGCGCTTGTCATCGAGCAGGCCGAAGCGCCCGATTTCATAGGATGCGACCAACACGTTGCGCCCCAGCGCCTTGTCCCAGGCGACGGTTACCCCGCCGAAATAGTCGGTAACCGTGTTGGCGTCCCACTCCTCGCTCGAGCCGTCGGGACCCCAAGTCCCGCCCTGGCGATAGACCACCTGCGCCTTGCGCGGATCGGTGATGTCGAGGATCGTCAGATAGTCGCGGTCATGCGTGTAGAGATAGCGCTTGCCGCCGAAATCCACGACATTGGCCCAGGCATGCCACGGCGATGTAATCGCCGGATAGAAAGCGATGACGCGAACGTTGCGAGCATAGCTGTGCTGGTCCCAGGATTCGAGTTGGCCAGGAAAGCCCGGCGCATTGGTGGTCAGCGGGGTGGCTACGGGATGACGAAAGGTCCGGGCTTGCGGGTCCATGCCATAGTCTTTTCCCGGCACCGGCGATGCGGGAGCCCTGTCCGGGGTGAGGGCGAGCCAGGCTTGCAGATAGGGGTCTGCAACGCTTTGCGGGGCGGCGGTTTGATCGGTTGGCTCGCCAGCGAGCGGGGGGGCCGCGCCCAGGGACAGCGCCGAAGCGAATGCCAACCGCAGGATCGATTTGGCTGACACGGTCATTGGCAGAACCCTTGTGATGGCGGAACGTCATACTACCCGGCCCATCCCGGGCACCGAACTTGATCCAGTGTCCGGGATAGGCCGTGGTTCGGGTCAGAAGCGGACCTTGAACGTCGCGCCATAGGTGCGCGGCGGGATGTAGGTGCCGTAGATCGTGTTGAACAATTCGAATTTGCTGGTGAAGTTCAGCTCGTTCGTCAGGTTTTTGACCCAGCCGGACAGCTCCCACTTGCTGTCCGCCGCGCGGATGCCGATCCGCGCATTGAGCAGCGTTTCGGCATCGAACTTGAGCACCGGCCGGTTCTCGTTGTCGAAGAAGTTGGCACCAGTATACTGGAAGTCCGCCCCTGCGAGGAAGACCAGCCGGTCATTGATCGGCTGCTGTAGGTCCGCGCCCAGCACGAAAGCGTGCTTGGGGGTGCGGCGGCAGGTGTTGCCGTCGATGTCGGTCCCGCGGTTATCGACAATCAACGTTCCGGTGAAGGTGCAATGGGTGAAGGCATAGTTGGCCGAAAGGGTCAGCGCATCGCTGACCTTGCCGGTCACTTCCAGCTCAAACCCATAGGCACGTGTGCCATTGACCGCATTGACCACGAAATTGTCCGGCGGACGGGTGGTGATGACCTGCACGAACTGGTTGGTCTGGAGGTCCTTGTAGTTGGTCAGGTAAGCCGCCGCATTGAACCGGATCCGCCGATCCGCCAGCGCCAGCTTGGCACCCGCTTCGAAGCTGTCGGCCAGCTCCGGCCGGAATGACACCAGCGCCGCCGCAGGATCGCCCGCGTTTTCCCCGGTCCAGCCGCCGGGCTTGTAGCCCTTGGCATAGCGCAAATAGAGCGTCGCATCGTTGCTGGGTTCGAAACGGATGGTGGCGCTGGGCAGGAATGCGTCCCAGCTGCGGGTTTCGCGCGCGGTATATCCGCCACCGACAATTGGTGCCCCGAAGGAATCGCCGAACCGGACCGCGGTGAACTTCTTGCGGTCATAGGCATAGCGCAACCCGGCATCGATCGAGACCTGGTCGCTGACCCGGTAGGTCAGTTCGCCGAACAGGCCGAGGTTGTGGTTCTTCGAATAGGTTTCCGAATGACTGACCCCGCCTCGCGTGGTGGAAGGCGACCCGCCATAGGCCATTGCAAAGGCGAATTCGGTAATCATGTCGAAATCTGCGAACAGGAAGTTCACCGTTTCCGACCGCGAGATATCCTCGGTGAGGAAATAGGCGCCGGCTTCGACCTGCAGCGGGCCACCAGCGTCCCAGCGCAGCCGCAGTTCTTGCGAATACTGCTTGGCGTTGTCGGTCTTGGAATTGTCGAAATAGCTGTCGGGCACGGTGTTGAGGTAGGTCGCCAGTCCCGCGTTGACCGCCGAATCGATGAGCGGCGTGCCGGTGGCGGGATCGAACGGGAAGTTGAAGAACATGCCCGAGGCATCCTCGCGGACATCCATCTTCACATTGCGATAGGCGGTCTGCGAAG
>JAYVKX010000232.1:0-6292 GCA_043768005.1 Novosphingobium sp.
ATCCGGCCCCGGTTGAAGCCGCGGCCCCGCCCGGTCCAGGGGCTGTCGGTGGCGTAGAGCAGCCATTCATCGGCGCGGAAGTGATCGTGGAACCAGACCGTGTGGTCCAGACTGGCACTGATCACCTCGCCCCGGCTCCAGCTGAGGCCGTGGGGCAGGATGCTGGTGCCGAGCAGCTGCATGTCGCTGGCATAGGCCAGGATCGCGCGGTGGATGCGCGGATCATCGGGCAGGGGGGCCACTGCGCGGAACCAGCTGTGCGAGAGTGGCGGCGCTGGTCCCTGATTGATCCAGTGCCGCCCCTCAACCGCGCGCAGCTCGATCGGGCGGGGCTGAAGGAACAGATGGCGCTGGGCAGGATCCGCCTGATCCGCAAACTGCCGGCGCAATTCGGCTTCGGGGGGCAGCGTATCAGGCCCGGGCACATCGGGCATTGCGCTGGCCTGGTGGCTCAGGCCGTCCTCAAGCCGGTGGAACGAGGCGGTGAAATTGAGGATCGGCTTGCCCTGCTGGCTGGCGACCACGCGGCGATTGGAAAAGCTACCACCATCGAAATCGCGGTTGATCGCAAAATCGATCTCATGGTCTTCGCTGCCGGCACGCAGGAAATAGGCGTGGAATGAATGGGCGAGGCGGCCTTCATCGACGGTGCGCTCTGCCGCAGCCAGCGCCTGCGCGATGACCTGCCCGCCAAACACCCGGCCAATCCCGCCACGCTTGCGCCGCCCGGTGAATTGATCCGCGCCCGCATCCTTGACGTCGAGCAGCTTGATCAGCCAGGCGACGAGCTGTTCGGGCGTGGGTTCTTTATCATCCATCACGCGGCTTTGCGGCGCGGCGCGGGCTTCGTCAACCGGGCGGATAAATGCGCCCGGTCAGCCTGCGGATCATGCGCCAGCCGCTCGCCTTGGCCAGATTGCGATGCGGCCAGCGGCGGGTTGCGCGCGGCGTCAGCCCGAGCTTGCGCAGCACCGCGTTGAACGCCCGCGCGTCCGCCTCGGCAAAACTCCATTCAGAGCGCCAGGTGATCGAGAGCGAGACGGACGGAACGGGGCCGTTGCGGACGAAATGCGGGGCCATCACCGGCACGAACAGAGCCTGTCCGGGGGTCATCTCGAAGGCGGTGCCGCCCGCTGCCAGCTCATCCCGCCAGCGCAGCTCGCGCCCGCCGCCGGTGTGATAGGCCTCATGCACCTCATCGGGCGCATAGGCGGCGTTGCCCGCCGGAAACTGGGTCATCACCTTGGATCCGCGAATCTGCAGCAAAATATTATGCTCTGGATCAAAGTGATAGGGGGTGATGGCGCTGGGTGAGCTGATAAAAATGTAGCCCTGGGTTTTGAGCATCCTGCCGGTTTTGGCCTCTATCTGCGGCTGGATTTCAGCCAGCAGATCATTCAGCAAGGCGGCATATTCCGGGGCTTGCTCAACATTCTTGAGCACTGCCCAGCTGCCGCTCTGTTCGATATGGCGGATCGTTTCGCCAATCGGAATACCGGTGGGTTCCGGCTTGCCATCAACCCCGATCGGCAGATCAGCCTGGTTGTATTCGATCGAATTCGTCGGCAGATCTTCGGCAAGGCAGGCCAATGCGTCCAGCTCAAGCAGCGGATGGCGGCCCAGCTGATGCGGCAGGATATGCGGCACCTCGGGGTAATTGTCGGCAAACAGCTGGCGGGCAGGCGGGGTGAAAATGGTCATGGCAGCAGTCCCGCCGGATTACGCCCGATCTCGGCCCGGGCGAGGTAGTGGAACAAGCGGCGGCGCAGCCCGCCCCCGATTGCGATGGAGAGCCGCCCGATGGCGCGGCGCTCGCGCCAGATCCGCTCGATCATCGGGTGATCGGCGGCGGCGCAGCTATCGCACCAATCGACCCCGGCATGGCCCAGCACAGCCAGATTTTCGCGCTGAAGCAGTACTCCGGGCGAGAAACGGGCATAGCGCTCGTCAAACGCGGTCTTGAACGAGAACGCGCCAGGCGGGGTAAGGAAATTGACCAGCATCGCCACCGGCTCTCCGTCCAGTGACAGCGTCAGCCGTTCCAGCTTGCCGATTGCGGCAGAGCCAGACAGCGCATCGCGGAACAGCTCCTGCGTTACCAGATGCGAGCTTAGTGCCGATCCGCTCATGCCCTTCCAGCCGGAATGTTCCAGCGCGAGGAAGCTCTCAGTCCAGCCGGGCAGATCATCGCCGCCGCTCTGCCGGGAAAACCGCAGATCGCCAAGTTCCGCCAGACGGGTGTGCTGGCGGCGCAGTTCCTTGCGCTTTTTTGCGGGCATCGCGGCGTCGAGATAGGCCTCGGGTGACAGATCGGAGCAAAGCAGGGCGCGGTCTTCGCGGTGGACCAGCACGGCGGGGCGGGCCTGCTCCGCCAGAACTTTGGACAAGGCATCGTGCAGCGGGCCGCCGAGCGGAAGATGCGAAAGGTGGAGGAACAGCGCCAGCCCAGCATGGTCATCGGCCCAGTCCAGCAGTGCCCGCCAGAAGGCCTGCTCCATGCCCGCAGTGACCAGCGGCACCCCCAGGAAACAATTGGCGTGGACCCAGCTGCGCTGATGCGGGATCGGCCAGCGGTAATAGCGCCGTTCCAGCGTCAACGGGATCAGCCCGGCCAGCACGCCATCGCGCTCAAGGCACAGCAGCTGGACCGCGCCCGCCGGATCCAGCGCACGGAGCGAGGGGAGCAAGTACCAGCTTTCGAAGAACGGATTGGGCTCGGCCGCGCAGGCCGCCAGCGCCGCCCATTCGCGGCGCGCGTCCGGTGTGTCCAGCGCCCGCCAGCTGACTGCGCGGAGCTGCAGCGCAGGCACGGCCACGGGCACAGGGTTTTCCTGCGCGAATGTGGACGCTGTCAGCGCTGGCTTGCTCGCCAAGCAGATTACCCCTGTTGCCTGCGGCCATGATGGCCGACGAGCCCGGGTTTAGCAGCGGAAAACCAAGGAATTGCTAACGCCAACCCGCAACGGAACACCCCGCCCGGATTGCTCCGGACGGGGTGTTCCATCTAACCAACCAATGCGCCGGGTTTAGACCCCGGCGTGTGCCGCCAGGGCTGCCAGCAGCAGCAGCGCGACGATGTTGGTGATTTTGATCATCGGGTTGACTGCGGGCCCTGCGGTATCCTTGTAAGGATCGCCAACCGTGTCACCGGTAACCGCAGCCTTGTGAGCGTCTGAGCCCTTGCCGCCGTGGTTGCCGTCTTCGATGAATTTCTTGGCATTGTCCCATGCACCGCCGCCCGAAGTCATCGAGATGGCGACGAACAGCCCGCCGACGATCACGCCCAGCAGCAGCGCGCCGAGTGCGGCAAAGCCCTGGGCCTGGCCGGCAACCGCAGTGATCACGAAATAGACCACGAGCGGGGCCGCCACCGGCAGCAGCGACGGCACGATCATTTCCTTGATCGCCGCCTTGGTGACCAGATCGACCGTGCGGGCATAGTTGGGCTTGCTCGCATAGGTCATGATGCCGGGATCGTTGGCGAACTGGTCGCGCACGTCCTTGACTACTTCACCCGCCGCGCGGCCCACCGCAGTCATGCCCATCGAACCGAACAGGTACGGCAGGAGCGCGCCGAGCAGCAACCCGACGATAACATAGGGGTTCTCGAGGCTGAAATTGACCGTCAGCTGCGGGAAGAACTCCTTGAGGTCGGTGGTATAGGCGGCGAACAGCACCAGCGCGGCAAGCCCGGCCGATCCGATCGCATAGCCCTTGGTCACGGCTTTGGTGGTGTTGCCCACCGCATCGAGCGCGTCGGTTTTCTTGCGCACATCGTCGTCGAGCCCCGCCATTTCGGCGATGCCCCCGGCATTGTCGGTAACCGGACCGTAAGCGTCGAGCGCCACGACCATCCCGGCCAGCGCCAGCATCGCTGTGGCGGCATAGGCAATGCCCATGAGCCCCGCGAGCTGGTAGGCGATGATAATCCCGGCGCAGATCACCAGCGTGGGTAGCGCGGTCGATTCCATCGAAATCGCCAGACCCTGGATCACATTGGTGCCGTGGCCGGTTTCCGAAGCCTTGGCGATCGAGCGGACCGGACGATAGTTGGTGCCGGTGTAATACTCGGTGATCCAGATAATCAGGCCAGTGATGACCAGACCGAGCAGCGAGCAATAGAACAGCGTCCGGCCGTTGAACGCCTGATCGCCGATCGGGCTTTCCATATTGCCGCCCAGCGCATAGCTGATCGCCCACCAGATCGCCGGGACCGAGAGGACCGCAGTGACCAGAAAGCCCTTGTACATCGCGCCCATGATGTTCGTGCCCTTGCCGAGACGAACCGCATAAGTGCCGAGGATCGAGGTGACGATGCAGACGCCGCCAATCAGCAGCGGCAGCGCCATCAGCTGGGTCAGCAACGGGCCGACATTCTTGAGCAGCAGCGCAGTCAGCACCATGGTTGCCCCGATGGTGACGACATAGGTTTCGAACAGATCGGCGGCCATACCGGCGCAGTCGCCAACATTGTCACCCACGTTATCGGCAATAACCGCCGGGTTGCGTGGATCGTCTTCGGGGATTCCAGCTTCAACCTTGCCGACCAGATCAGCGCCGACGTCTGCCGCCTTGGTGAAGATACCACCGCCCAGCCGCGCGAAGATCGAGATCAGCGAGGCGCCGAACGCCAGCGCGATCAGCCCATCGACCACAGTGCGATCGGTGCCGCCAACGGTGTGGCCGGCAGGACCGGTGAGATACCAATAATAACCTGAAATCGCGAGCAGTGCGAGGCCGGCCACCAGCATCCCGGTGATGGCGCCTGCACGGAAGGCCAGCGTCAGGCCCTGTTGCAGGCCGGTTTGCGCGGCAGCTGCGGTGCGGACATTGGCCCGGACCGAGATGTTCATGCCGATAAAGCCGGTTGCACCCGACAGAACCGAGCCAAGCAGGAAGCCGACCGCCGAAACGGGCGCTCCGCCGCGCGGCATATCGAGGAATACATAAACAAGGACCGCAACCACAGCGCCAACCATCGCAATGGTGCGATACTGGCGGCCGAGATAGGCCTGTGCGCCTTCCTGGATCGCCGCAGCGATCTCCTGCATCTTTTCGTTACCGGCCGAGGCGCTAAGCACCTGACGGCTGGTGATAAAACCGTATAATACGGCTACTAGTCCCAAGACTACCGCGATCGCGACGAGATTCACCGGGCGCTCCCCCCTGTTGAGTTTTACATAGCACAAACCCCGCGAAAGCGGGGCCGTCCGGCGCAGCTATAGGCAGGAATCCGCCTAATGCAACGCTTTCCCCAGCGCAGACTAGCGGCTTTCCCACAGCCATTGGCCAGCCCAGCCGTTCCGCTTCGGAACAGATGCCGAATCAAGCATTCTTGCGCCTTACAATGGTTTGTGAGAGATTAACGTCATGACAAATGTTCTCAAACAGCTGTTTCACTGGATGCCGTTGCTGTTCGGCATCGGGTTCATCGCGCCGCTGATCGCGCAATCCCTTGCCTTATGGGGCTGGGAAGCGCCGTTCGGGCTTAGCCGGATCGGCTTTGGTCTGATCATCGGCGCGCCCTGGGGCCTTTACGCAACACTGCGGGGACGCTGGATATGAGCAATAGTGCTGTCCTTGATCCGCAAGTCGTCGGCCTTGCTCCGGCGAGCGGGACTGATCCGGCATTTCCGCTGCCCACCGGGGCCGGGCTTGATGTCCATACGCGCCGATCACTGCTCCAGCAGGAACGCGCAATTGCGGCCAGATATAGCGCCCGATCGGACAAGATGTGGCCTTATACAGTAATCACGCTGGGCTGCTTTGCGGTGTGGTTGGCCTTTTTCCCGCTGACCATGCTGGATATCATGCCGATATCACTGGCCTTTGTGCTGAGCTGTATCTTTGCCGCTGGCGGCTACATCACCAGCCATGAAGCGATGCATTCCAACATTGGCCGCGCTGGCACCAGCGCCCGGCTCTGGAACGAGCTGACCGGGCAAGTGGCGACGATCATCCTGATCTTCCCGTTCAGCATGGCCCGGATGATGCATCTGCATCACCATTATTACACCAATGATCCCGAAAAGGATCCGGATTACACCGATGCTGCGCCAAGCGCGTTTCAGGCGTGGATCAAGACCTGGTTGAACCGCCAGCCGGGCGCCGATGGTTCAATCCATCACTACAAGCGGATCCTTGAGCGGATCGGTACGCCCGATGCGGCCAGGGCGATGAAGGATACGATGCTGCTGCAGCTGTTCGCGATGGCGGTGTTCTTCACCATGGCGTGGAGCGGCTATGCGATCGAGGCGGCGCTGCTGTGGTGGCTGCCGCGCCATATCGGCCT
>JAYVKX010000233.1:0-3013 GCA_043768005.1 Novosphingobium sp.
GGGCATGATTAAAACCTGCCACCCAGCTCCCGACCGGATTCTCCCGCTGGAGGGGGTCCACAATTTCCGCGATTATGGCGGCTATGCGGCGGGCGGGGGCAGGCTGCGGCGCGGACTGCTGTGGCGCTCTGGCGAGCATGGCGAGGCGAGTGGGCTGGATCTGGCGGCAATTGGCGCGCTGAATCTTGCCACGGTAATCGATCTGCGCGGCAATGGTGAGCGCGCGGCCAATCCCTGCCGCCGCCCGACCGGGTTTACTGCGGAGGTGTTGTTTCACGATGGGGAAACGGCAGGGCTTGCCCTGCATGTCGAGGCAGCCAAGGGTGTGATTGACGAGGGCGGTGCGCGTGCTGCGATGCAGCGGCTTTATCAGGATATCGCATTCCGGCCCAACCTGGTGCCGATCTTGCGCCGCTATTTTGCCGGATTGTCAGAGCGCGAGGGGCCCAGCCTGGTCCACTGCCTGGCGGGCAAGGACCGCACCGGATTTGCGGTGGCGATGCTCCATTATAGTCTTGGCGTACACCGCGATGATATCATGGCGGATTATCTGCTGACCAATGTGGCGGGGAATATCGATCGCCGCATCGCAGCTGGGGCCAGCGCGATCCGGGCCAGATACGGCCGGATCAACGACGCCACGATCCGCACCTTGATGGGGGTCGAGGCGGAATATCTAACCACAAGCTTTACCGCGATCGAACAGCGCTATGGCACCACCGATGCTTATCTCGCCGAAGTGCTGGGCATCGATGATACCGTCCGCGCTGCGCTGGCCGAACGTTTTGTGGGATGACATTTCGTCCCGGCCCAGCCCGGGACGGCGACTATAAAAACCCGCGCAGCTCGCCCATGAAGCGATCATATTGATCGTGGTGGAGCCAGTGACCGGCGTTTTCGAATTCGACCACCCGGGCGGACTTGAACACCGCCGCCCGCCCGTCTTTTTCGGGATTAGAGGCCCAGCTGTCTGCACCATAGAGCATCAGCATCGGGCAACTGATCTGCGACCATAATTCGTTGGTGCGCTCGTCAGAGACATCCTCGAATGGCCAGATGTTGAGATAGGGATCGAACTTCCAGCTCCACGTGCCATCCTCGTTCCGGCTTGCGCCGTGGATGGTAAGGTGGCGGGCCTGCTCATCGGTGAGAAAGGCGTTTTCCTCCTTCATCCGGGCATAGGCGGCCTCGATCGTGGAATAGCGGCGCGGGATGCGGCCAGCGGCCTTGCGCCGATCCTCGATCCAGCTGCGAAAGCGGTTGGCATAGCCCGCCGCTTCACGTTCTGCGCGCACGGCGGGCGAGGGGCCCAGCCCTTCGATATTGACAAATTTGCGAACTTTTTCGGGATATAGGCCGACAAACCGGGTGGCAATATTGCCGCCGAGCGAATGGGCGACAATCGTTACCTCGTCAGTGCCAAGCGTATGGATCAGCTGGGCAAAATCATACACGAAGGCAGGCATTTCATAATTACCATCGGGTGCCCAGGCGCTATCGCCATGGCCACGCAGATCGGGCGCGATTACGTGCCAGTCCCTGGCCAGCTCCTCCGCCACCCAATCCCAGCTGCGGCAATGATCGCGGCCGCCATGCTGAAGGATCAGCTTGGGCGCCTGCGGATTGCCCCAGTCGACATAGTGGAGCCGCAGGCGCTGCGAGATGAAGCTGTTCGAGGTGGGGCCGTGTGGGGTCATGGCGCGTGGCTTTGCGCGCAAGGCAGGGAGTCGTCAATCCGTCGGGCAAAACCGGCCCCTCATGGTTTGCGAGATCGACTGGGCGATCCTACATGCTGTCCGAATCAATCGCCGGGAACCAAACATGGCTGTTCATACCACTCGCATGCTCATCATCGGCTCTGGTCCGGCCGGGCTATCGGCAGCGATCTATGGCGCGCGGGCTGGAATGCTCCCGATCGTGGTGCAGGGGCTCCAGCCCGGCGGCCAGCTGACCATCACCACCGATGTCGAAAATTACCCCGGCTTCCGGGATGTAATTCAGGGGCCTTGGCTGATGGAAGAAATGCAGGCCCAGGCCGAACACGTTGGTACGCGGATGCTGTGGGACACAATCACCTCGGTCGATTTGTCCGCCTCGCCATTCCGCGCGATTGGCGACAGCGGCGATATCTATGAAGGAGATACGCTGGTGATCGCCACCGGCGCGCAGGCCAAGTGGCTGGGCGTGGACGGCGAACAGGAACTTTCCGGCAAGGGCGTTTCGGCATGCGCCACCTGCGATGGCTTCTTCTATCGCGGCAAAAAGGTGGTGGTAATCGGTGGCGGCAATACTGCGGTTGAAGAGGCATTGTACCTCACCAACCATTCGCAGGACGTCACCGTAATTCACCGCCGTGACAGCTTCCGCGCCGAAAAGATCCTGCAGGATCGGCTATTTGCGCATCCCAACATCAAGGTGTTGTGGAACAAGGCAGTCAATCACTTCATCGGCGAGGGCACAAATGGTGCGCTGAGCGGCGTAGCATTGACCGATACAGTTACCGGTGCAGCATCGATCGAACCGACTGACGGGGCCTTTGTCGCAATCGGCCATGCGCCGGCGACCGAGCTGTTCAAGGACATGCTGGCGATGGACGCCAATGGCTATCTGCTGGTCACTCCCGGTACGCCCAAAACCGCGATCCCCGGCGTGTTTGCCTGCGGGGATGTGATGGATCACATCTATCGTCAGGCGGTGACAGCTGCAGGCACCGGCTGCATGGCAGCGCTGGATGCGGAACGATTTGTGGCGGAACGGGATTTCGCGTCGGTAAAGACCTTGCTGGCGGCAACTAACCCCTAAGCGCGGCCAGCAGCTGCCCATGCAGCCAGATCCGGGCTTGCGGCTCGGCAAAGCTGTGCGTGGCATCCGGACAGGTCCGCAAGCGGGGATCGGTCTTGTCCCAATTGGCCGCAAAGGTTTGGGCGGTGCGATCGCGTTCGGCGAGCAGGATGGTGACGGGGCCAGAGAACCCGCTCAGGCCTTTCGCCAGATCGAGCGCAAGCGTGCTGCG
>JAYVKX010000234.1:0-4560 GCA_043768005.1 Novosphingobium sp.
GGGGCCTATCGCCACCACATTCCGGCCAGTGTCGATCATCTGATCCAGCGCGGCGAGTTTTTGACCGCCTACACCCCGTATCAGCCGGAAATCGCGCAAGGCACGCTGCAGGTGCTGTTCGAATTCCAGACCCAGGTCGCCCGGCTGCTGGGCACCGATATCGCCAATGCCTCGATGTATGATGGCTCGACTGCCTGCTGGGAGGCAATTGCTATGGCCGGGCGGATCACCCGCCGCAACAAGGCGGTGCTGTCTGGCGGTCTGCATCCTCACTATGTCTCGGTCATCCAGACCATGGCCAAATTTACCGGCGATGTGATCGAAGCACGGCTACCGGTGCTGGAAGCCGCCCCCGATGATACCGCGACGATCGCCGCGATCGATGGCGAAACCGGCTGCGTGGTGGTGCAATATCCCGATATTCTGGGCCGGATCCCCGATCTGGCAGCGATTGCTGCGGCCGCCCACGCGCGCGGCGCGCTGCTGATCGCGGTGGTGACCGAGCCAGTCGCGCTGGGGCTGCTGGAAGCACCGGGGCATCTGGGCGCGGATATCGTCGTGGGGGAAGGGCAGGCGCTGGGCGTCGGGCTCAACTTTGGCGGACCGTATCTTGGATTGTTCGGTTGCGCAGAGAAATTTGTCCGCCAGATGCCGGGAAGACTCTGTGGACAAACTGTGGACGCCGCGGGAAAGCGCGGCTTCGTACTGACGCTTTCGACCCGCGAGCAGCATATTCGCCGTGAAAAGGCGACAAGCAATATCTGCACTAATTCAGGGCTTTGTGCGCTTGCTTTCAGCATTCACATGACGCTGCTTGGCGGAGAAGGACTGGCACAGCTCGCCCGCCTCAACCACGCCCGCGCCCGCAGCACGGCAGAGCGGCTGGCACGGGTGCCGGGGGTCCGCGTACTCAACCAGGCCTATTTCAACGAGTTTACGGTGATCCTGCCGGGGGATGCGCGCGAAGTGGTGCGCCAGCTGGCTGACCAACAAATACTGGGCGGGGTGTCGCTCGGACGGCTTTATCCGCAGAATTCGTCGCTGGCCGGCGGGTTGCTGGTCACGGCGACCGAAACTACCACGGCAGAGGATATCGAAGCCTTTGCCGCTGCGCTGGAAGGAGTGCTGGCATGAACGCCCCTAACGCCTCAGGCTGGCGCCCTGCCATGGGAACCGCCGATACTGCGGGATCACCCACCGCCAGCGGTGATCGTGCGCTGATGCTGGAAGAACCACTGATCTTCGAGCTGGGCGGCACGGGCAAATGCGGGGTCGATTTCGAGGTGGCAGAGCATGAGCCGCTGGCGGCATTGGCCCCGTTCCTGCGCGCCGGGCAATTGGCGCTGCCGGGCCTGACCGAGCCTGAGACGGTGCGGCACTACACCCGCCTCAGCCGTCAGAATTATGCGATCGA
This sequence comes from Novosphingobium sp., assembly GCA_043768005.1. Lineage (GTDB taxonomy): Bacteria > Pseudomonadota > Alphaproteobacteria > Sphingomonadales > Sphingomonadaceae > Novosphingobium. The sequence goes on from JAYVKX010000234.1 coordinate 1,415, forward strand.
TCTCGGCCCGTTTCCGCTGGGTTCCTGCACGATGAAGCATAACCCGCGCCTCAATGAAAAGATTGCGCGATTGCCCGGTTTCGCCGATATTCACCCGCTTGCCCCGCAGCAGACGGTGGGCGGCGCGCTGGAGGCGATCGAGCAACTCGCGAATTGGCTGATCGAGCTGACCGGCATGGCCGGTGTGGCGATGACGCCTAAGGCCGGCGCGCATGGCGAGCTGTGCGGGCTGCTGTGCATCCGTGCTGCGCTGGAAGCGCGCGGTGATCCCCGCGCGGTGGTGCTGGTGCCCGAAAGCGCGCATGGCACCAATCCGGCGACGGCGGCCTTTGCCGGCTACCGGGTGGAAAATATCCCGGCGACGGCGGCAGGCCGGGTTGATCTGGCAGCACTGCAGGCGCGGTTAGGGCCCGATGTTGCGGCGGTGATGATCACAAATCCCAATACCTGCGGGCTGTTTGAGGGTGAACTTAAGATCATTTCCGACGCGGTTCACGCTGCCGGAGGGTTCGTCTATTGCGATGGGGCGAACTTCAACGCGATCGTCGGCAAGGTCCGCCCGGGCGATCTGGGCATCGATGCGATGCACATCAATCTCCACAAGACCTTCTCCACCCCGCATGGCGGCGGCGGGCCGGGTTCGGGGCCGGTGGTGCTATCAGCGGCGCTGGTGCCGTTCGGGCCGCTGCCATTTGTGGCGCGCAATTCTGCCGGACAGATCGAGCTGATCGAGGAGGAAACTGCGGGCCGCGATCACCCCGGCAGCTTTGGCCGGATGGCGGCATTCCACGGCCAGATGGGCATGTTCACCCGCGCGCTGACCTATATGCTCAGCCACGGCGCGGATGGGCTGGCGCGGGTGGCCGAGGATGCGGTGCTGAACGCCAACTACGTGCTGCGCAGCCTTGAGGATGTGCTGGATGCGCCGTTTGCGGGGGCAGGGCCGTGCATGCACGAGGCGCTGTTCAGCGATAATGGGCTGGCGGAAGGCTTTACCACGCTTGATATCGCCAAGGGGCTGATCGACGAAGGGTTCCACCCGATGACGGTTTATTTCCCGCTGGTGGTCCACGGGGCCATGCTGATCGAGCCGACCGAGACTGAGAGCAAGGCCGGGCTGGACCGGTTCATTGGTTCGATGCGGCACCTTGCCGCGCGGGCCAAAGCGGGCGATGAGGGGCTGAAAAGCGCACCGCATTTCGCCCCGCGCCGCCGCCTGGATGAAACGCTGGCGGCCCGGAAACCAATCCTCACCTGGCAGGGTGATAAGGAGTAAGCCTGATGTGGTCCACGCTGTTCAGCCTGACCAACGCCATCGCCCTGATCGGCTGGGTGCTGCTGGCGGCCCTACCCCGCAAGCCCTTGGTGACGACCAGCGTCCTCTATCTTGGCGTCGGGCTGCTGTGTGCGGTCTATGCGATCATATTCGTGCTGCTGTTCAGCGGCAGCGTGGATTCTGGGTTGGTTGCGGGGGCAAAGGCAGCGGATCTCAGCGAATATTCGATCTCTGGCATTCGCGAACTGTTCCAGTCCGATGGCGGGATCGTGCTGGGCTGGACGCATTATCTGGCGTTTGATCTGTTCACCGGGCTGTGGATCGCCAAGGACGCAGACGCCAAAGGCTTTTCTCGGATCATCCAGCTACCGATCCTGTTCGCCACGTTCCTGGCGGGGCCGATCGGCTTGCTGCTGTGGTTGATGATCCGCGAAGGCCGGGCGCGCAAGGCCGGTCGCCCCCGCTGATACATCGCCCCCGCTGAGCGCAGGGGTCAGACAATCAGCGGATCGCGCGATCGCCGGCTTCACCGACTGACTTGATGTCGTTGCCCAGGCCTTTGACGGTGTTGCAGGCAGCAGCGCTGAGGATGATGCCGGTGGCGGCAAGCGCGGTCAGGATTTTGCGATACATGATAAGCTCCTTCGAATCCGATGATTCAAGTTATGCGGGTTGCCAAGTGAATGCACGGTTAGCGTGAATGTTCCCTTATTCAGTAGTGTTGGCGGTGATCGGCGGGCTGCGCTGATGCAGATGATGTTCGCGCCAGGCGATCACGATCCCGGCGGCAATGATCGCCGGTGCGCCCAGCCAGGTTGCAACAGGGGGCAGATGATCCCAGACCAGCCAGCCGAGCAAGGTGGCCCAGATTAGCGCGGAATAATCCATCACGATCACGCTGGCGACCTGGCCAAACCGCAGTGAAGCCGTCAGCAACAACTGGCCCGCGCCGCCGATCACCCCGATAGCCATGAGCAGGCCCCATTGCTGCGGGCTGTGCCGGGTCATCACCAGCGGCAGGGCAAGTGCAAGGAACGGAGTGCTGAGCGCCGCAAACCAGAACACGATGCTCAGTGGCTCGTCTGTGCGGGCCAGATCGCGGATCTGGATACTGATCAGCGCCACCATGAACCCGGCGGACAGCCCCACAGCCGCCCCATAGAGCGGAATTGTCGAATGGCCGGGCTGGGTGATGATGATTACCCCGGCAAAGCCCAGCGCCACCGCCAGCCAGCGCACCGGGCCAATTTTTTCGCGCAGCAGCAGAGCCGAAAGGATCACCGCGAAGATGGGCGTCGTGAAACCAAGCGTCGTCGCCTCGGCCAGCGGCAAGAGCATGACAGCGCCGAAATTAAGCGTCATCCCGATCACGCCAAACGCTGCACGCCGGGCGTGGATCGGCAGGCGATCGGTTCTGAGGCGGAAGAGCTGCCCGCGCCGCCCCAGCCAGATCAGCAACAACGGCACGATCACCAACTGCCGCCAGAACAGGATTTCCGCCAAAGCGACGCCGGTTTGCGCAGTATACTTGACCAGCATCAGCAAGCTTGCCAGCACCCCAGCCGCGATCAGCCGCAGGCTAAGCGCAAATAGGGGGCGTTGGGCGGTGTCCACCGCGCTTGCTCTAACGTATGAAGGATGGGGTGCAAGGCGTGAGTGTGTGGAGCTGGCTTGATTCTGACTGGGCCGAATGGCTGCTGCTGCCGGGTCTGGCCTGCGCCGCATTGGCGCTGTGGGCCTGGGCAGGCGATCGCCGCCGGATGCGTCGCAGCGATCCCGATGCGGTGGGGTTCATGCCGTGGACGACCGTGTTCTTCTTCAGCTTCAGCGCCGCCTGCCTGCTGCTGGGCCTTGCCGCGCGGAGCCGGTT
>JAYVKX010000235.1:0-4694 GCA_043768005.1 Novosphingobium sp.
TCGCACCCCTGCTGATCGCGCGCTTCGCCGCCGATCTGGCCGCATTGGGCCGCGAAGCTGCGCCGCTCGGCATCGCCGTTTCGGGCGGGCCGGATAGTCTGGCGCTATTGCTGCTGGCCCATGCGGCGCACCCGGGCGGGGTGGCGGCGGCGACGGTCGATCATGGGCTCAGGCCCGAAAGCGCGGATGAGGCAGCGTTTGTCGCCGCTATCTGCGCCAATTTGGGCGTGCCCCATGTCACGCTGAACGTCACGCTCGCACCCGGAAATTTGCAGGCCGAAGCCCGCGGCGCGCGCTATGCCGCGCTGGAAGGCTGGGCGAAGGAGCGCGCTCTGGCGGCGATTGCTACTGCGCATCACGCCGATGATCAGGCCGAAACGCTGCTGCTCCGGTTGGGCCGGGCCAGTGGTGTGGCGGGGCTGGCCGGGGTGCGCGCAGTGGGAAAAGCAGGCGGCGTTGCCGTGTTGCGGCCGCTGCTCGGCTGGCGGCGGGAAGAACTGGCGGGAATTGTCGCTGCTGCAGGAATCGCGGCGGTGCAGGATCCCTCCAACGCCGATGACCGGTTTGATCGCGCGCGGATCCGCAAGGCGATTGCGGCAGCTGGCTGGCTGGATGTGGCCGCGCTGGCTGCCAGCGCCGCGCATCTGGCCGATGCCGATGCGGCGCTGGATTGGGCGGCGGTGCGCGAATGGGCAACGCAGGTTGAGCGCACGCCCATGGGGATTACCTATCGCCCGCAGGCCCCGCGCGCGATTACGCTACGGGTGCTGACCCGGATTGTCACCGAGTTGGATGGCGAGGCCCCGCGCGGGGGTGCCGTCGCGCGGCTGTTCGATGCGCTGGTAGCGCGCCAGCCGATGTCGATCGGGAATTTGGTGGTGCGGGCTTTGCCTGAGGGCTGGAGCTTCATGAAGGCCCCGAAGCGGCGCAGCTAACGCCGTTTCAGGCCCTTTTGCTGCATCCGCCACAGCAGCTGGTCAAACCGGTCCTGCCCGAAGAACGGTTCGCCATCATAAACCATCAGCGGCACGCCGTAATGTCCGCCCAGGCGCTGCTCGGCCTCATTGGCGGAAAGCGCAGCGGCCAACCGGTCTCCCTCGCGTTGCAGAGCTGCATCCATTTCGGCCAGATCGCAGCCCGCTGAAGCAGCAGCACAGGCCAGATGATCGCCCTCGTGCCAATTGTCGGTCGTGCCCGACCAGATCAGCGTGCTGATCGCGGAAACAAACGCCAGGCCCCGGCCCTGCTCAGCTGCGAGCTGGCCCAGCTGGCACAGGCGGTGGATATAGGGCTGGTCCTTGGGATAGGTCCGCGTGGCAATGTCCATGACCACCGGATCCGGGCGTGGCCAGCGGAATGGCATCCCGGCAAATTCCGCACTGCGATAGCAATCGCACATCAGATAGGTGATCCACAGCGGATCGGCATGGGCGAAGAAATCGGGCCGGCGCACCGCGATAGGCGTCACGACCCGCACCGTCACCACCGCATCCCACTCTCGCTCCAGCGCCGTCATTCGCGGGGTGACGAGGTAGCTATAGGGTGAGCGGAACGACCAGTAGAGTAATACCTCGTGACTCATAGCGTCGCCATATCGATGACGAAGCGGTACTTTACATCGGCCTGTTCCATCCGTTCAAACGCATGATTGATCTCGTCCATGCGGATCATCTCGCATTCGGGGAGGATGCCTTTCTCGGCACAGAAATCGAGCATTTCCTGCGTCTGGGCGATCCCACCCACCCCAGATCCGGCCACCGCCTTTTGTCCGCCAAGCAGCAGGGCCGAATGGAAACTGGGCAGCATATCGATCGCGCCGACGATGCACAGCGTGCCCTGCCGGTCGAGCAGCATCAGATAGGGCGCAAGATCATGCGCAACCGGGATAGTGTCGAGCAGGAAATCAAAACTGCGGTTCGCTGCCTTCATCGCCGCACGGTCGGTCGAAATAAGCACATGGTCTGCGCCCAGCTTCACTGCATCATCGCCCTTGCTCGGCGAAGTGGTGATGATCGTCACCTCGGCGCCCAGCGCCTTGGCGAATTTGACCCCCATATGGCCAAGGCCGCCAAGCCCGATCACGCCAACCTTGCTGCCCGGGCCGACCCTCCAGTTCTTGAGCGGCGAATAGCTGGTGATCCCGGCGCACAGCAGCGGTGCAGCCAGCGCCATGTCGAGCGCTGCTGGAACCCGCAACACATAGCGTTCTGCCACCACAATCGCCTTTGAATAGCCGCCATAGGTGGGCGTGCCATCGATCCGGTCCTTGGCATTATAAGTGCCGGTCACCCCTTCGCGGCAATATTGTTCCTCATCATCCTCGCAGGCGTCGCAGTGGCGGCAGCTATCGACGACAGTGCCGATCGCAGCGCGATCACCCACCTTGAAGCTGGTTACGCCTGCGCCCACCGCAGTCACAAAGCCGACGATTTCATGCCCCGGAACGAACGGATAATTGGTCCGCCCCCAATCATTGCGCGCAGCATGCAGGTCTGAATGGCACACTCCGCAATGGGTAATCTCAATTCTCACATCCTCATCGCGCAAGGCCCGGCGATCGATGGTGAAGGGGGCAAGGCTGGATTCGGGGGCAGTGGAGCCCCAGGCAGCAGTAGCAGACATTCATGTTCTCCAAAACTGGCGCATTCTTCAAAGCTGGCGCCGCGAATGGCGCTTGCCGCCGCGCGTCATTGCCGCCATTAATCGCGCGATTAAATGGAGAGTCAAATGCGGATTGAGAGCGATACTGCAGCCGTAGTGACCGGCGGCGCTTCGGGGCTGGGCCAGGCAACGGCAGAGGCGCTGGCTGCGGCCGGGATCAAGGTTGCGATTTTTGATGTGAACGCGGAAGCCGGCGCAGAAGTTGCCCGCGCAATCGGCGGATTGTTCTGCAAGGTTGATATAACCTGCGAGGATAGCGTGGTCGCAGGGTTCGCCACAGCGCGCGCCGCGCATGGGCAGGAACGCATTCTGGTTCACTGCGCCATGACCTCGCGCCGGGGCAAGACGCTGGCCTTTGACAAGGCGGCAGGCAAGCTCAAGCGGCTTTCGACCGAGGATTATATCTACGGGGTGCAGGGCATTCTGGTCGCCAGCTACCGGCTCGCTTCACTATCGGCAGAAGGCATGGCGGGCATCGCGCCGCTGGAAGATGGCGAACGCGGCGTGATCACGCTGACCGCATCGGTGGCGGCGCAAGACGGGCAGATCGGGCAGGTAATCTATGGTTCGGCCAAGGCCGGGGTCAACGGGCTGGTCCTGCCGATGGCGCGTGATCTGGCGGATCTGGGGATCCGGATCAATTCGATCATGCCCGGTATCTTCGCCACGCCGCTGATGCTGGGAGCAAAGCCGCAAGTGCTGGATAGCCTTGCCGCCGCAGTGCCGTTCCCCAAACGTCTGGGCAAGCCGGAAGAATATGCCAGCCTTGCCCTGGAACTGATCCGCAACAGCTATTTCAACGCCCAGTGTATCCGCCTTGATGGTGCGATCCGTATGGCCCCGCGCTAAGGAACTTTGAATATGTCCCCGTTTCGTGATGGAATTTTTGAGGGCAAGGTCGCCTTTGTCGCTGGCGGTACCAGCGGGATCAATCTGGGCATTGCCAAGCGTTTTGCCGAGCTGGGTGCCAAGGTGGCAGTTTGCGGGCGCAACCCCGAAAAGGCGGCGGGCGCTGCTGCTGAAATTGGCCATGGCGCGATCGGCCTGTCCGCCGATGTGCGCGATTTTGGTGCGATTCGCGGCGCAATGGAGCAGGTCCGCCACCAGTTCGGTGCGCTGGATAGCGTGATCTCGGGCGCGGCGGGAAATTTCCTCGCCCCAGCGCTGGGGATGTCGGCCAATGCGTTCAAGACCGTGGTCGATATAGATCTCAACGGCACCTTCAACGTGTTCCGGGGCTGCCATGATCTGCTTGCCCCTGATGCGTCACTGATCGCGATTACGGCGGGGCAGGCGGTTAACCCGATGCAGCTGCAGGCCCATGCCTGCGCGGCCAAGGCCGGGATCAACCAGCTGATCCGGGTTCTGGCGCTGGAATGGGGTCCGGATGTGCGGGTCAACGGGATCTCGCCCGGACCGATCGCTAATACCGAAGGCATGGCCCGCCTCGCACCCGATACCAGCACCCGTGAAAAGCACTTCGCCCGGATCGCGATGAAGCGCTGGGGCGAGGTTGAGGAGGTGGCCGAAAGCGCGGTGTTCCTGTGCTCCAGCGCGGCGCGCTATATCACCGGCACGATCCTTGATTGCGATGGCGGCAGCCAGCTAGGCGATGCCACGCAGCGGCAACTGGGGACGGGGCTGGCTTAACTCTCGGTCAGTGCATCCCCGGTGCCGATGCGTTTGCCCCGGGTGATGATCACCCGGTCGCCCAGTCTGGCGGTGGCGAACAGCTTTTTGGCAAACGGGGTCGGGGTGCCGATGCAGCCGTGGCTGGCATAGCCCAGCTCTACGGTGGTGCCGTGGATCGAAACGCCATCATCGGTCAGCCGCATGGTGTAAGGCATCGGGGCATTGTCATAGCTGCGCGAAACATGGTCCGCGTCCTTCAGCACAATCGGAAAGACGCCCAGCGGCGTGGGCTTTTCCTGCGTCCCAAGCAGCACCGCAGTCGCGCCGATTTCATAGCCGCCGCGAAACACCGATAGCACCCGCGCATCAAGATCGACGGTGATGACCAGCGGGCCATCGGG
>JAYVKX010000236.1:0-11727 GCA_043768005.1 Novosphingobium sp.
GCGGCACGCACCAGATTGATCACGCGGCCTATGATCGCGCGCGCGCGGATTGGCTGGCGGTTTGCCGCCACAATCAGCGCCACGATGCGGGCCAGAACGATGGCCTTGGTGGCGGCGTTATCGGCGGGTTGCTGGGCGGATTACTCGGCAACCGGATCGCCGGACACGGCAACCGCGTGGTCGGCACCGTGGTTGGCGCAGTGGCCGGTGCCGCCGCTGGCGCAGCGCTTGATAAAGCGGGAAATCGCAGTCGCGAGCGTGATCTCGATCGCGATTACTGCGAAACCTATCTCGATTCCTACACGCAACAAGGCTCCGGCGGCTATTATCAGCAGGGCTATGTTCAGCCGGTGATGATGGTTCCGATGATGATGGTTCAGGCCCAGCAGGCCGCGCAGCAGCCCTGCACCGAAACCATCGTGACCGAGGAATGGGTGGCGGTTCCCGCCCGCCACCACACGATCATCCGCTACATCCCGCCCCGCCCGGCTCCCGATAAGCGGGTGCGGATCGTGCCGGACAAGCGGATCCGCTCGCAATAGGCGCGGCTGCCCGTTTGTTTGCGTGAAGGCCCGTCCTAAAGCTTGCGGCCGATCAGTTCCTTCATGATTTCATTGGTGCCGCCGAAGATCCGCGTCACCCGCGCGCTGCGCCAGGCCCGAGCGATCGGATATTCGTTCATATAGCCGGCCCCGCCGTGGAGTTGCAGGCATTTGTCCATCACTTCCCATTGCAGCTCGGTGTGCCACAGCTTGGCCGCAGCGCCTTCCTCTGGGGTCAGCTCTTTCTTGAGGTGGCGGGTCAGCGCCCAATCGAGATGCGCCCAGCCGACCTGCAGCTTGGCCTTGAGGTCTGCCAGCACGAACCGGGTGTTCTGGAAATCAAGGATCGGCTTGCCGAAGGCCTTGCGTTCCCGCGTGAATTCCACCGTATCGTCAAACGCGCGCTGCGCTGAAGCCTGCGCGCTGACCGCGATCGAGAGGCGCTCCTGCGGCAGCTCGCTCATCAGATAGATGAAGCCCTTGCCCTCCTCGCCCAGGCAATTGGTGATCGGAACCCGGACGTCTTCAAAGAACAGCTCTGACGTATCCGCTTCATCCTGCCCGATCTTGTCAAGGTTGCGGCCACGCTTGAACCCTTCGCGGTCGGCCTCGACCAGCACGATCGACAGGCCCTTCCAGGCAGGCTGAATCTCATTGTTGGTCTTGACGCAGACCAGGATCAGATCAGCGTTCTGGCCATTGGTGATATAGGTTTTCGAACCATTGATGACATAATGATTGCCGTCTTTTTTCGCGCTGATCCGCATCCCCTGAAGGTCAGAGCCGGTGCCCGGCTCGGTCATGGCGATGGCGGTGACCACCTCGCCCGAAACCAGCCCCGGCAGCCACTGCAGCTTCTGCTCTTCCGAGCCATAGGTGACGAGATAGTTGACCACGATATCGGATTGGAGCGAAAAACCGGTGGTGACCCGGCCATAATAGGCGCTTTCCTCGTCAACCACGGCGTTATAGCCGAAGTCGAGGCCCAGCCCGCCATAGGCTTCGGGCACGGTTGGGCACAGCATTCCGACCTCACCCGCCTTGCGCCACAATTCGCGCGGGACGATCCCGGCTTCGGCCCATTCGGCCTGATGCGGAGCAACTTCCTTCAGCAGGAACTGACGGACCGACTGGCGAAACGCCTCGTGATCCTCATTATAGGCAGAGCGGGACAGGACATCGAGCGACATGGGTTTCCTCTGGGAGAATATTATCAGCGCCCGGTTATGCGCGTGCCACAGAAGCGGTCAATCGAAAATTTAATCGCACGATTAACGAACCGCAGCGGCAAGCGTGGTGGCGCTGCCGGCCTGTAACCGGACTGTGCCGATCCGCACCGTGCCATGCGCCCGGTCGATCCTGATTGCTGCGCCAAGCTCTGGCTTGACCCCCAGCGCCGCCGCGCTGGCCGGAGCGATCCGCAGGCGATAGGCGCCATAGGGGATCAGATCGAACAGCACATAGCCATCGAATTCGCTGACCGCGCGGGCGGCAACCCGGTCGGTGCCTTCGATCAGCTCGATCGTAAGCCCCTCGGCTGGCTGGCCATCGACGCCCAGCAGCGTACCCTCAATCTCGCCGGTCGGCGCCAGCGGCAGCGACAGCAGCGCTGCCACCCCTGGGCGCGGCACCACCACCATCCCCCGGCCCTTGGGCTGGAGCAGCGGATCGGGCAGGCTGCCGGTATCGATGCCGACCAGCACCGGCTGATAGGGCCGCAGCCCATCGATTACGGTGCGGCCGCGCTTGTCGGTGACGCGTTCCGAATGTTTGAACCCCGCCTCGATCGAAACCCCTTCAATCGCCTCTTCACCAGCTTGGCGCAGGCCATCGCCATTTTCATCGCGGTAGACCTCGATCATCGCCTGACCTTCCTGCGCCAGCCGCTCACGCGAAACGCGCCAGCCGCCATCGACCGGATCGGGGCCAAAGCTCATCGCCAGCGACAGGCCGAACCCGACCCCGCCATGGGTATCGATCTTGCCCTCGCCGCGCAGGGCAAAACGGTTGAACTGGCGGACATAGGCGAGGCGGAAATCGCCGCGATCGCTGTCGCCATAATATTCGAACGAGCCGCGCAGGTCCGAACGGTCATCTAGCCGCCCCTCGGCGGTGACGGTGGCCGATTCAAAGCCCTGGTTCACACCCGAAAGCTGGAACCGCGTTTCCCCGCGCAGGCGGATGCCCTTGACGCTAGTGTTGGCCAGCAGATCAAGATGCAACCCGTCGCGGGTCAGATCGGCCGCCGGGCCGCTGCTAGCGCGATGCGACAGCTGGGTGGTGACCAGCAAGCCGTGCAAGCCGAGCGAGCCGCGCATTAACCATTCGGTAACACTTCGTCCGCCGCGCAGCAGCGATCGCCGCGCGCCAAGCTGAACCGGCAGGCGCAGCTGCCCGAACCGCAGATCGCTCTCCAGATTGAAGGCAAATTCGCCGCGCGAACCCGGCTGAATCTGCTCGCTGTCATAATCGCCATCGATCCACAGCGTTTCGGCCTGAAAACGCACCGCGCCCAGCTTGCCCAGCGCCTCAGCGCGCAACGCGCGTCCAGCCCCGAACTGCTGCGCGGCGGCCAGTTGCACCACCGCAGGACCGACGGTACGGTTCACGGTGGCTTCCAGATAGCTGCGGCGGCGGCCGTCCTTGACAAAGCTTTGTGCTTCAAGGCCCGCGGTGGTGCGTTTATCGATGCCATGCTCAACCCCCACGCCCCAGCGCCAGCCGGTCAGCGGATCGGAGAAGTTCTTCCTGAAATCAACGAGTTCGCGGTGATCCTGAACCACCCCGCTCCAATATAAGGTCTTGCCAGGGGTGAGGTTTTCCAGCCCGACCGGAACACTGCTGCGTTCCCGCTTGAGCTGGCCTTGCGGACCATACAGCACCACTTCAAAGTCATTCTGCCCGAACAGCAGCTCGACATCGGGAAATTCATAGCGCCCATCGCCGCGATCCGATTGGAACGCGCGCAAGGCCCCGTTGCGATACAGCTCGGCATCCCACCCTGCGGGCAGGCTGCCGCGCAGCGTGGTGGTGGAAAAGCGTGACGAGCGATTGAGCGGGCGATTGGTGACAAATGCCCCCCGGCCATAGCCGCTTTGTGCGGTCAGCGCGCCGCCATAGGTCTGGACATCGCCCAGCGCGACCTGCGTCGCCTTGAACAGGCCGAGCAGATTGCCTCGGGGATCATTGCGGAAAGCCCGCAGCCGCAACGAGCTGGGCACGCCACTGCGATCAGAGACCAGCCGGGCCTCAAAGCTGGCACCCAGCGCCTCGCCGCTAGCCAGCGCCTCATATTGAACCTGCAGCCCCGCCCCATCGACGCGGCCACTGTTCCACAGCGTTTGCACCGTGACATCGACCGACGGGGTCCGCCAGACCTTGTAAGGCGTGTTCGCCTGCGGCAGCTTGGCCAGGTCAAACACATCCTGCGCCGGCCCGCGAAGTCGCGCCGCGCGACTTTTGCGCTCAATCGCCTCAAGGAACGGCAGTTTCCGGTCACTCTCCAACCGGATTGCCAGATTGCCAAGATCAGCGCGCAGCCGCACCCCGAGCCAGCCGGACAGCGCACCAAGATTGGCGCACCAGCCTTCGGGCGTATCTAGCACCGCACCATCGGCGATCCGGCTGACAATGTTCATGATTTGTACTGGATTGGCTTCGCGGTCGAGCGTGAAGCGCTGATCCTCCGCGAAGATCCACCCAGTTGCGCGGCGCGACTTCTTGTCGAGTCGCACCGGCAAGTCGAGGGTCTGGATCAGATCGGACAGATCAACGCAAACCCCGGCGGGGGTCTGATAGCCGCGCAGCGTATCGCCCAGCTTGTAGGCGCCAGAGTGGAGCTCAAGGATCAGCGCATCATCTTCATTCGCCTGCCAGCCCGACGCCTGGGCAGGCACCGTCTGCCCAAACGCCAAAGCCGCCGCAATCCATGCGGCGGCCCGGTGTATCGGGCGTCTGGGCAAGAGGCGGGGCGGTGTCATGACGTCAGCGCTGGGGAAATCCCGGCGGCGATCCTAGCGCAGTGTCGCTTCGGCGGCGGCGAGCAGTTTGCCTCCGTTTTCCGGCGTTTCGCGATATTCGATCCGCACCGGCCCGGTCAGCTTCGCCGCCTGTTCGGGGCTGAGCGGCCAATGGAGATTGCGTGTGGCCAGCTCTGCATAGACCGCGATCCCGCGCACCTGGAACAGCGGATCCCCGCCCGCCTTGGCCCGCACGATGATCTCCCCATAGACCGAACGCGCGCCGCTGCGGGTCATCTCAAGTTCAAGGAAACTGCCTTCTGCGCTGGTTGCGACGCGCGGATTGGCGATGGTCACCGCGGCATCAAGCTGGCCCTTGCGCACGATCACCGGGATTGTGATGCCATAAATCGGGGTCAGCCTGATCGAAAGTCCGGTACCAGTCTGCTGCTTGGCCGCCTCTTCGGGGGTCAGCGGCGTTGGTACACCTTCAAACTTCATATGGACGCGGTATTCGCCGTCGGGCAGCTCTGCCCCCGGGCGCGCGCTGATTCGCACCGATTGCGGCTGGCTGGGCGGCAGGGTGATGCGGCGCGGGGCATAGCGCACCATCGCCAGCGCATCGCGCTCTGCCGGGGTCGCCTCAGCCTCGGTCACATCGTCAAGATCACCCTCGGCGCTCATCCGGCGCAGTTCCAGGCTGATCCGATAGGTTGCCGGGACCGGGCCAATATTGCTCAGCACCACTTGCGCGCTGCCGCCGCCGTTGATGATGATCCGGGTCGGTGCGACCAGCAAATCGGCCTGCGCCAAGGCGGGTGCGGCCCCGGCAAACCCGGCCAGGCTAGCGGCAGCCATGATGGCGCAGCGCAGGCGGGAGGACGGCTTGGCAGAGACGATCATCGCGGAATCCTCTAGTCGGACCCTTGGGCAGACGAAGCCGCAACCAGGGGAATTCCCGTAGACCTTAGGGATTCAGGGTTAATTTTCCGCTAACCACGCCCGCTCTGGTCGAGCGGATTTTGGACAAGCAAAAGGCCGCGCCCACCACTGTGGACGCGGCCCTTTGCGCTTGAATGCGGCCTGGTTAGCCGCTTATAGCTTACTGATATTGAACCGAAACATTGAAGGTACCGGAATAGTTACCGGCAGGCTGGGCTGCGCCAACTGCAAGCGTTCCGCCAACCTGAACCGAGGTCGCACCGCTCACCAGAGTCGTTCCATTGGGGAAATACGAGGTGAAGCTATTCAGCGACATGGTCGGTGCAGCACCGGCACCAGTCCAGCCGACATAGGTCAGCGTTGCAGCTGAGCTTGGCAGGGTTACGGCAACCCCAACAGTGTCGCTGCCGGTGATGCTGAAGGCAGCCGGAGCGCGGACGCCGCCGCAAACCAGCGTAGCCGAGCAGCTGTTGCTGCTGTTGTCAGCCGATACGGTGGCCGAACCTGCTCCATTAACGGCGATGGTGCCAAAATTGAGGCCATCGGTGTTGACGATTGCCAGCGTGCTGAGGATTTCAGCGGTCGCAGTGGCAGAGGCGGTAGTGGCGGCATTAGCAGCCGAACCGAACGATACAGCAGCCACCAGGGCGCCGACGACGGCAAAACGAGTTGAGTTACGCATAATATTCTGGTCCCTTCCAAGCAATTACGTGCCCGCAGCGCTTTGAAGGGCGCTGCTCGAATGGACGTTTGCCCCCATTCGCAAAGCCGCTTGTAGAGAGAGAGAATTGTTGTTTTGCTTGCGAACAAGGTTAATCGCGAAACCCCGTTTTGTTAAGGATTTCCCCGAGGAAACGGCTAAATTCCGCCGCCTGTCAGCCGCTGGCAGATCAGATCGAGCTGATCCAGCGTACGATAGCGGATCGTTACCGCACCGGAACGCGGATCGGCATCGGCATTGATCCGTACCGACAGGCCCAGAAATTCCTCGAGATGGCTCTGCACTGCGGCGATATCGGCCGCATCGCCCGAATCGCGCGCGGTGCGGGCGCGGCGCGGCGCGGCAACGGGCGCGTTGCGGCGCCGGACAAGCTTTTCCACCTCACGCACCGAAAGTTGCTGCGCAATCGCCGTCTGCGCCAGTGCCAGCGCATCCTCCACCCCGATCAGCGCGCGGGCGTGTCCCATCGACAGCCGTCCCTCCTCAACCAACTCGATCACCAACCCCGGCAGCGTCAGCAGCCGCTGGAAATTGGCGACATGGCTGCGGCTTTTATCGACCATCCGGGCGATTTCGGCCTGGGTCAGCCCCTCACCCTCAGCCAGGCGATGATAGGCCCGCGCCTCTTCGATGGGGTTGAGGTCTTCGCGCTGCAAATTCTCGATCAGCGCGAGCGCCATCACCTCGCGCTCACCCAGATCGCGGACCAGTGCGGGAATTTCATGCAACCCCGCCCGCTGCGCTGCCCGCCAGCGGCGCTCCCCGGCGACCAGTTGATAGCGGCCCCCGGACACCGGGCGGACGATCACCGGCTGGATCACGCCGCGCGCGGCAATCGAGGCTGCCAGCTCGTCCAGCGCGGCCTCATCAAAATGGCGGCGCGGCTGATCGGGGTGAGGAACGATCTCGGCAATGCTCAGCGAAGCCAGCCCGCCGGCCTGCACAGCCGCGCCCGCCGCACTCCCCCGCGCCTGCGCCAGCGCCAGCGGGGTGACCAGCGGCTCTTCCCGCCGCGAATCGCCCAGCAATGCGCCCAAGCCCCGGCCCAGTGCCGGCGGTTTACGCTTTGCAGCGGCAGCTTCATCCAGCTTGGGTACCGAGATGCGGAACACGGGTTCGTCGGTCATGCGGCCTTCCTTCTTTCGGGCAGGCGAGTGATCAATTCGCGGGCCAGCGCCATATAGGCGCGGCTACCGCTGCAATTATGGTCATAAACCAAGGCCGGCAGCCCATGGCTTGGCGCTTCGGAGAGGCGGACATTGCGCGGGATCACCGCCTCGAACACCAGCGCTCCCAGGCACGAGCGGACATCATCGGCGACCTGATCGGTCAGCCGGTTGCGGCGATCGAACATTGTCAGCGCCACGCCGACAATCCCCAGATCGGCATTAAACCGCTGCTGCACCCGCTCCACCGTCTGGAGCAGATGGCTCAGCCCTTCGAGCGCGAAAAATTCGCATTGCAGCGGCACCATCAAAGTATCGGCTGCGGTCAGCGCATTCAATGTCAGCAGGCCAAGCGAAGGCGGACAATCAATAAAGCAGATATCATAGGGGTTTGGCTGGCGCAGCGCGGCGCGCAACCGGTCAGTCCGGCGATCGACGTTGACCAGCTCCACCTCAGCGCCGGATAAATCGACCGTGGCGGGAATGATATCCAGCCCCGGGATCCGCGTCGGCATGATGCAATCGGCCAGATCCGCCTCATCAACCAGAATATCATAGGATGACCGGACCCGGTCGGCCGTGGAAATTCCGATCCCGGTCGACGCATTGCCCTGCGGATCAAGATCGATAAGCAAGGTTTTCCAGCCGGTTGCGGCCATGGCCGTGGCAATATTGATCGCCGTGGTGGTCTTACCCACCCCACCCTTCTGGTTGGCGATCGCTACGCGGATCACGGCTAACTCCCCCTCTTACTTGCTTTCGGTCCGGCGATTTTGCCAACGATAATCCCCGCCTCCGGGTCTGTCTGCGATTGTTCCACGTGGAACATGTGGTTCCAGCCGGTCAGCGCGTGCAATTCTTGCGGTGCAGACCGCCCCTTGGGCAACAGCCAAATCGTGTCGGCTGTGGAAAATCGGGCGGATAGTTCAAGAAGTCGCGGTAAAGGCGCAAATGCCCGTGCCGAAATGACGCAAACCGGCTGGCTTGGCACCAATTCAAGCCGCGTGCCGATAATCCTGGCCCGGTCCAGCCCCAAAGCGATTCGCGCCTGCTCCAGCCATTCGGCGCGGCGGCTGCGCGATTCGACCATCAGCACTTCGCATTCCGGACGCAGCGCCGCGATTACCAATCCTGGAAAGCCCGCACCGGTGCCAAGATCGAGCCAGGGCGAGGAAGCGCCGTGCGAAACTTGCGTCAATAATTGCGCCGAATCAGCGATATGCCGCTGCCACACCGCGCCAAGGCTGGCCGCAGAGACGAGGTTTTGGCGGGCGTTCTCCGCAGCCAACAGCACGGCCAGCTGCTCTAATCGCGCGGCAGCCGCGCCAGTCCATTCAGGCAGCTGCTCCAACCAGCTACGAGCCTCAGCCTCGCCAGAAATCATGCTGCTTGACGCCGGGCGTGAACCAGCAGCGCAGCCAGCGCCGCCGGGGTAATCCCGGAAACCCGCCCGGCGGCAGCCAGTGTTGCCGGGCGGGCCAGCCCCAGCCGCTCGACCATTTCGCGCGATAGCCCGGGCACTGCGGCATAGGGAAACGCATCCCCCAGCGCCAAGCCTTCTGCGGCGCGCAAATCGCGCAGCTCGCTGTCTTGCCGGATCAAATAGGGCGCATAGGCCGCATCCTCGGCCACTTCCTCGGCCAGATCAGCATCACTCAGCACGGCAGGATCAAGCCACGGGCTAAGCGCCGCCAGCCCCACCCCGCCAAACCGCAACCATTCGCGCAAGGTCAATCGCCCCGCATCATCGCGCACCGGCAGGCCCGCCCGATTAAGCTCATGCGCGGTGGCGGTGGCATCCAGCGCGGCATCAAGCTCCACCCGCGCCGCGGTACGCCGGGTAAACCATGCGGACCGCTCAGCGCCCACGCAGCCCGCATCCAGCGCCAGGGGGGTGAGCCGGGTTGCGGCATTATTGGCCCGCAGTCGCAGCCGGTATTCGGCCCGCGCGGTGAGCATCCGATAGGGCTCGCTCACCCCGTGGAGGGTGAGATCATCGATCATCACCGCCATATAGCTGTTGGCCCGGTCCAATGGCGCCGCAGCACGGCCCAGCACTGCAGCGGCGGCATGCATCCCGGCGACCAGCCCTTGCGCGGCTGCTTCCTCATATCCGGTGGTGCCATTGATCTGCCCGGCGCAATAGAGCCCGGTTAGCTTGCGCAATTCCAGCGTGGTGCGAAGTGAGCGCGGATCGAGATGATCATATTCCACCGCATAGCCGGGAACGACGATTTCCGCCGCTTCCAGTCCCTCCATCGTGCGCAGCATGGCCAGCTGGACATCAGCGGGCAGCGAGGTGCTGATCCCGTTGGGATAGACCAGATGCGTGCCCAGCCCCTCAGGCTCAAGAAATACCTGATGACCATCACGATCGGCAAAGCGGTGGATCTTGTCCTCGATCGAGGGGCAATAGCGCGGTCCCTGGCCGCCGATCGCGCCGGAAAACAGCGGCGAGCGGTGCAGATTGGCGCGGATCACCGCATGGCTGGCGGGATTGGTCCGGGTGATCGCGCAAAACAGCTGCGGATTGATCCGCGCCGGGGTAAGCGCAGACATGGTCCATTGCTGAGTGTCAGAGGGCTGCTCGTCCAGCCGCGCCCAATCGATCGTCCGGCCATCCAGCCGGGGCGGCGTCCCGGTTTTGAGCCGGGCCATCGGCAGCGCTGCTTCACGCAGCTGCGCGGCGAGCCGCTGGGCCGTTGCCTCGCCAATCCGCCCGCCCTGCATCCGCTCCTCGCCGCGAAACAGCGTTCCGCCCAAGAAGGTGCCGGTGCACAGCACCACCGCCGGGGCGACAAGCCGGGTCCCATCGCCAAGGATTACCCCTTGCACACTGGGCCCCGCGATCAGCAATTCCGCCGCCTCGCCCGTGATCAGGGTAAGATCGCCTTGCTGCTGCAGCAGCGCCTGGATCGCCGCCTTGAACAGCACCCGGTCTGCCTGAACCCGCGGGCCTTGCACCGCGCTGCCCTTGGAGCGGTTGAGCATCCGGTAATGGATTGCAGCTGCGTCTGCCGCGCGGCCAATCAGCCCGTCAAAGGCATCGACCTCGCGAACAAGATGCCCCTTGCCCAGCCCGCCGATCGCCGGGTTGCAGCTCATCGCCCCTGTGGCGCTGTGATCAAAGCTTACCAGCGCCACCCGCGCACCCATCCGCGCCGCAACCGCCGCCGCCTCGCAGCCGGCATGGCCGCCGCCAATAACTATGATGTCGAAGCTGTGCATCCTGGGTGGCGCCTTAGCTTAGACGTGTTCCACGTGGAACAGGCTATTTGCCGATGCAGAACCGCCCGAACAGGGCATCCAGCATATCCTCGGTCGTCGTCCGGCCAAGCAGCGCATCGAAGGCAACGCGGGCCAGCCGCAAATTTTCCGCCACCAGCAGCGGATCGGTCAGACTCCCGGCTGCGGATAGTGCCTCGCGCGCTTCTGACAGCAGCTGGTGCTGGCGCGCATTGAGCGCCGGCTCACCCGGGCGCGGCATAGCAGCACGAGCGGTGGTGACGAGATCGGCGCGCAGGGTGTCCATGCCTTGCCCAGTCACAGCGGAGAGGATGTGACGCGGTTGCAGTTTGGTTGCAGCGGGCATGCAATCGGCTTGCGGCGCGATCTCCCACGCCCCTTGCGGCCCCTCGCATTCGGGGCCGAGCCACAGCACCAGATCGGCCTGTTCAAGCGCCGCCCAAGCTCGCTCGACGCCGATTGCTTCAACCGCATCGCCCGCTATTTCCCGCAAACCCGCGGTGTCGAAGAATCGGAAGGGAACCCCGGACAGCGCTACCGGATGGATCAGGACGTCCCGGGTGGTCCCGGCAATCGGCGCGGTGATCGCCGCCTCACTTTCAACCAACGCATTGAATAACGTGCTTTTTCCTGCATTTGGTGGGCCGGCGAGGACGACCCGGAAGCCCTCCCGCAAGACCTCTGCGCGGGGGCGGCTGAGCCATGCCGAAATCTCTCTCTCAAGAGCCTCGAGCGTTTCGGAAAACTCCCGAGGCAACGCGCTGACGTCGTCCTCATCGGAAAAGTCGAGCACCGCTTCAACCGATGCTGACAAATTCAGCAGAGCCTCACGCCAGTCGCTCACCAAGGCCGAGAATTTTCCGGTCGCCATTCCCATCGCCGAGCGGCGCTGCAGTTCGGTCTCGGCAGAAAGCAAATCCGCCAGTCCTTCAGCCTCGGCCAGATCGATCTTGCCATTGGCAAAGGCGCGCCGCGTGAACTCTCCGGGGGTAGCGGCGCGCAGGCCCGGCAAGACCGCCAGCGCTGCCTCCACCGCGGCGATCACAGCGCGGCCGCCGTGGCAGTGCAGTTCCAGCGTATCCTCACCCGTCGCGGTTTGCGGAGCCGGCAGCCACAGCGCCAATGCCCGATCGAGCGCCGCCCCTGCCTCG
>JAYVKX010000237.1:0-3034 GCA_043768005.1 Novosphingobium sp.
CGATCAGCATCCGTTCCGCCGTATCGCGCGCTGATGTGCGCGGCAATTCCAGGCTTTGGGTCAGCGCGCTGCCCATCAGCGCATCGCCCAGCGCCATCAGCACCAACGCATGGCTGCACTCGCGCATACTGCCCGAGCCAAATTCATGCAGCTCGTCCACCACATCATGGATCGCCTCGACGATCGGATCGAGCGCATCTTCATTGCCGTTGAGCAGCATCCACGAGGCGAGCGCCCCGCCGCCTTCCTTGTCGAAGGCATCGAACGTCATATCAACCACATCGCGCGGTGCGCCGATCCCGGCGCGGCTGGCAATCACCGCCTTGGCAATGGCCGCGCAGATCGTTTGGGCCTGATATTTGGCCAGCGCTTTTTGCAAACCCGATGCGGACCCAAAATGATGGAGTAGATTGGCGTGGGTGCGCCCGATCCGGCCTGCCACCGCTTTTAGCGTTACCGCCTGCGGGCCAAGCTCAATCAGCAGCGTACGCGCCGCTTCCAGCGCGGCGGTGCGGCTCTCTTCCTGTGAAAGGCGTTTTCTTATTGACATTGATGTAAGTTAATATACCCAAAGCATCATGAATGCACCAACCAAATTCACGTCTGACGTAGAACCCGCCAGCCTCAACGGCAAGCCAGCTGTTCCCACACCGACAAACCTGGCGATCATCGTGCGCGATCAGCGCTTTGGCCGCACGGCCAAGCCTAGCCGCTGGTGGCTGAACGGCGATCCGATCGCGACCGCCTGGCACAATGCGCTATCCGCCACTTTCCCGCGCGGCGAGGCGTTTTTTATCGAGGCGGTCAAGGCCAACCGCGCTGGTGCCAGCCCCAAGCTGGCCGACGAGATCCGCGCCTTTGTTCGCCAGGAAATCAACCACACCCGCGAACATATCGTCTTCAACAAGGCAGCGATCGATGCGGGCTATAATCTGGCCAAGATCGATCGCCGGATTGAGGAAAACCTTGCGCTGACCAAGGATCGCCCGGCGGTTATCAATCTGGCCGTCACCATCGCGCTGGAACATTACACCGCGATGATGGCACATGATTTCCTCGCCAATCCGCGCCATTTTGCCGGCGCGGAAGGCGATTCCGCGGCAATGTGGCGCTGGCACGCGATCGAAGAGATCGAGCATAAGGGCGTCGCCTTTGACACCTATATCCACGCCACCCGCGATTGGAGCCGGTCAAAGCGGTGGAAACTGAAATCGATCATGATGCTGATCGTGACCAAAAACTTCATCACCAACCGCTGGATGGATACGCTGGACCTGCTCGCACAGGACGGCATCACCGGTGCCCGCGTGAAATGGCAGCTGGCCGCTTACCTGCTGTGGCAGCCCGGCATCCTGCGCCGGATATTCCCGGCCTGGTGCGCCTATTTCCTACCCGGCTTCCACCCGTGGAACCATGATGACCGGGCGCTGATCGGCAAGGCCGAAAGCGCGTTCAAGGCCGCCGTTGCGGGCTAGTTTGGTCGTCGTGCCGGGGGCTGCACAAACGCTACGCCACACGCATTGCGGCGTCTACCTCATCATCGCAATCGCATGGCTCACCCAGTGTCAGGGCATGAATCACTGCGGGTGTTTCACTACCGCGGGCCAGACTGAAGCGCGGACGCACTTCTCCGGTCGGCTTGAAACCGACTTTGATGAGCACCCGGCCCGAAGCAGGGTTATCGGTGAAATGGCCTGAGGTGATCCGCCGGTGCCCCAGCGTTCCCGCCAATCGCAATACTGCGCGCGCAGCTTCGGTTGCATAACCGCGGCCCCAGAAATCGCGCGCGATCCAATAGCCCAGCTCAACCTCACCATCACCGTGCCCCAGTCCGATGCTGCCGATAATCCGGGCTGGTTCAGAGCTGGTTGGCACGGTCACGAAGAAATGCGGACAACGCGGATCCTGCGGGCGGGCGGCAAACCCGCGCGCGTCGTCCGCCGTATAGGGCCACGGTGCCTTGGCAAGGTTGCGCACCACCGCCTCGTCACCGATCCCGGCGAGCAGTTCTTCCCAATCCTCGGGCCAGCCTGGCCGCAGGAACAGCCTTTCGCTGCGTATGAACATTGTGCATCTCCCAAATGATGCCCCGCAGCAGCGCATAGCGCGCCAACGTGACAGAGCCATTACGGCTTGCGTCAAGGCGCGCCCGGAACGGGGTGCCTTGCGCGAACCGTGCTGAGGGAGAGACGAAAAAAGGGAGACGGGACGGCCCCTCTCCCTCGAATTGCCAGGCTGATTGTAGCACTGGCGGGGGGCCATCCTGTCAGGATGGCCCTTGATTGACCATCCGGTTATTCGGCGGCGATTGCCATATCAACCGACACATACTTGCGGGCCTGCTTGCCATCATGGAAGCGCACGCGGCCCGCAGTCAGTGCAAACAGGGTATGATCCTTGCCAATGCCGACATTGGTGCCGGGGTACACGCGGGTACCGCGCTGGCGAATGATGATGTTGCCGCCGATCACTTCCTGACCGCCGAACTTCTTTACGCCAAGGCGGCGGCCTGCTGAATCGCGACCGTTGCGCGAAGAGCCGCCAGCTTTCTTATGTGCCATCTCGATCTACTCCGAATTCTTATTCAGCTGCGGCTTTGGGGGCCGCTGCCTTTTTGGCGGGAGCCTTCTTGGCCGGCTTGTCAGCGGCAGGCGCAGCAGCCTCGGGGGCCGCTTCAACCTTGGGCGCAGCTTCCTTCCTGGGCGCGGCAGCCTTCTTTTCCTCGGCCCCAACGGCCAAGATGCGCAGTAGGGTAAGCTGCTGGCGATGGCCGTTCTTGCGGCGATAATTGTGGCGGCGGCGCTTTTTGAAAACGATCACCTTTTCCGACTTCGCCTGCGCGATGATTTCAGCCGAAACCACCACCTTGGCGGCGTCAGCGATCTCACCGCCGTCACCGGCCAGCAGAACATCGCCCAAAGTGATCTTGTCACCGGCGTCACCCGCCAGCTTCTCGACCGCGATCTTGTCTCCGGCGGCAACCCGATACTGCTTGCCGCCCGTGCGCACTACTGCGAACATGGTGCTTCTATCC
>JAYVKX010000238.1:0-3013 GCA_043768005.1 Novosphingobium sp.
AGCAGCGCTGGTGACATCGTCGCCAGCGCTGCCATATCCCTTTCGAGCCGGGTCATTGCGCGGGAGCCGCCACGATTGCGTAACGGGTCTCGCCGTCGAATTTGCTGCGGACTACCTCATGGCCCTTCTTGCGAATGCCGGTCAGCGCGGCCCGCGTCGTATGTGGCAGCCAGCCGGTTGCCCGGACCATCTCCTCGAGCGTGGTGCCGCCCTCGTGCTGGAGCATGCCAAGGATGGTGGAGGTTTTGCTCGGCGCTTTGGGCGGCATCGGCTCGACAGGCGCTGCTCCGCTACCGACTTCCTGTTTCCGCTGCTTATCGTCGGGGCCTGGCTCGCGCGCCATCTTGCGGGCGCGCTTGGTTCCAGGTTTGGAACTCGTTTCGTTGGTCATGGATTCGCTCCTGAGATGCGAAGCAGCACGATCGCCGCTCCCACTGTCTCAGGCCGGTCAGGCGCCACTGCACCTCCGGGGCGCGGGTCATTCCCGACTCGCTGAGTGACCATGCTCGACGTTGTCACGAAGTCGAATGGATTGTGCGACGACGGCCAATCCAGTTCACAAAGGCCCACAAAAGCTGGGGATGGACTTCGCCAGCAACTTACCGCTTGGTCTCGATCCCGTGAGGTGAACGATGAGCAATGAAGCAGAGGATGAGCATCGCGCCGACCAGCTCTCCGGTGTGTTTGCGCTATTGACCGGGAAGCTGGAAGACGCAGCGACGCTCGCCGCCGACGGCCAAAGGCGACAGCCACATGATGAATTACTCAGCTACGCGAGCAAAATCGCCAAGCTAGCGAACGAGGCCGCGACCATCGCTGGCGCCCTCGCCGCTCTCCTCGCCAGACCCGCAACCGGGCTTACCGAGTGACTTCAATGGTCGAGGAGCCGGCCGGGCGTCGCTCGCAGGGGGCGCAGAAAATGGGTCAGCAATTTCAATCTCTGTCATTGGTTTTATATATCCCCGAGCGTCTGCTTTGCTGGACAGACCTGACAGTCTCCTTTTATGTCAGAGGGGTTGTAAGCAGCCATCCATTCTTAAGGCGTTTTGATGGATGCATCGCGCCTATAACCAGTGGTCGGGGGTAGCCCGCCAACTGTGCCATCGCTCACTCGATCGCGACCAGCCTTGCGTTTGGGCCACATTTCATTTTGCTGGCAGGACGTATACGCCTCCGGCAAATTGCCCGGTGTCGAAAAACCGGATGCCCTGACTCTCGAAGGCCTGCCGGATTGCCGAAATCAACTTCAGACCAACCGGCTCACCAATTTCGAAGCGAGCTACGCTGGCTCGCCCAACGCCTGACGCCTGCGAAAGCCCAGTTATAGTCCAGTTGAGCGCGGCGCGCGCCATGCGACATTGGCGGGGTGTCATTGGCTAACGCTATTGCCAAAGGAAGCAGGGCGCAACGCTGTCATAACTATATCATTGAAGTTGACTCTTAATTGGTTGGCTCGCAACTTGCCCCATCCGGTCGGTTAGCCGGTAAAACAGGGGAAACTATCATGAAGCCGTTACTTGCTTTCGGGGCCGCGCTTGCGTTGCCCTGCGCCGCGCTGGCGCAAACGCCAGTCAGCCCGATCATGGCGCCGCCAGCGCCGGTCATGGCAATCGCGCCGGTCAACACCGGCAACGCGGTGCTGCGAACCGGCACGCCGGTGGTGCTCAAGCTGAGTGAAGAACTGACCACCAAGGACAAGAAGCTCAAAACGAACCAGCACTTCCAGATGGAAGTGGCTGAAGATGTGGTAGTCGAAAACGTGGTCGTAATACCCGCCGGCACCCCGGCAGTGGGTGAGATTACCGAAGTCCGCAACAAGGGGATGTGGGGTAAGTCCGGACGTTTTGCCGGGCAGGTGCTTTACCTGACAGTCAACGGGCGCCAGATCCGCCTCAACGGGGTATTCGACAGCAAGGGCACCGCCGGGGGCATCGGCGCGGTAGCGACGTCGGTGATTATCCTGCCGGTCGCCGGGTTCTTCATTTCGGGCACTAACGCCAAACTGCCGATCGGCACTCCGCTCAAGGGCTTCATCGGTGAGGATGTGCAGCTGGCGTTCGCATCGCAGTCCAATGCTCCGCTGCAGGTTGCTGCGCCAGCGCCGCTGCCAGTCGCTGCACCCGCCCCGGCCGCAGCCGCGCCGACAGCGGTGGCACCGACGAAGTAGGATTCCACCAGAAGGATGCACAATGGGCGGGCGCGCGGTTGCGCGCCCGCCCAAGTTCTAACGGTCGCGGATCGGAGTGCCAGTCGATCCAGCCACCAGATTGATCCCATGGATGCAATCATCCTTCGCAACGTAGCCCTCGCCACTGTCGGCAATGATCTTGCCGTTTGCGGCTAGGAGCTGCCAGCGGTAGTTCATCGCGCGGTCTCGGTAGACAAAGTAAGTCATCATGCTGCACTCCAAACCCGGCGGGCATCTGCCCAGCGGGGTGATTTGAGCCTTGACCATGTGCTGGACCCGACGCATTGTGCGAGGGCTTGGAAGAGCAAACGTGCAGGGCGGCTCGCCAACCTGCGGATGACCAGGGCGGGGGCTGAATCCCGCCCAGGTCATCGACAGTTCCATTATGCATCACCCCACGGCTGAATCCGCAAGTGGTAAATTCACCGTTTACCACCACAGTGAGGATAACTTTTCGGTTCGCCGAATTTGCACTTGCGGCGACGCGCGGGAATTCGTGCGTTGCAAGCAGCGCAAGAGTCAAAATTAATTGTGAAATAAATTTGTCTGAAAAGACTGCTCGACAGCTTCCAAGTCGAAACTTGACGATTATTGCGTCAATCGGGACGCTTTGTGGCAGATCGGTTCTGCTCAGTTCAGGTCCACCGCCTCGCCAGACCGCGCGCGATCAGCCATTCGCCGACATCCTGCCCATCGACATAGACCAGCGCGAGCGTCCGGCTGTAGCTGTCGGTGCCGGTCCGCACGATCGTGACCTGCCCACTGGCCATCCGCGCACGCAGGGCGTCGCCAGCGCGCTTGCCCAGGGCATAGTCGCACCAGGCT
>JAYVKX010000239.1:0-7968 GCA_043768005.1 Novosphingobium sp.
GACCGGATCGCGCCCGGTATATTTGCTGCTGGCCAGATCATCGGCCATCGCCTGCACTTCAAGGATATGCAGCCCGCAAAACTCGGCAATCTGTTCAAACGACAGCGCGGTGGTATCGACCAGCCAGCTGGCGGTGGCATGCGGCATCAACGGGGTCGGCTGGGTCACGGGAAATCTCCGGTACAAAATATAAGGGCCGCCCCTTGCGGAGCGGCCGAACACCGGGAGCGTGTAGGGGAAAGCGTGGGCTGGGGCAAGGATGGAGTCGCCTGGTTGGCCCCGCTCAAACCTCCAGCACGATTTTTCCGATATGCGCGCCCGCTTCCATCCTTGCATGGGCGGCGGCGGCATCGGTCAGGGCAAAGCTGCGATCCATCACCGGGCGCAACATTCCCTGTTCGACATAGGGCCAGACCAGCCGGGTAATCTCATCAGCTAGCAGCGCCTTGAACTGGTTGGAGCGCGGGCGCAGCGTCGATCCGGTCAGGGTCAGGCGGCGGACCATGACTTGCGCCATGTTCAGCTCTGCCCGCACCCCGCCCTGCACCGCGATGGTCACATGGCGGCCATCTTCGGCGAGGCACTGCAGATTGCGCGCGACATATTCGCCCGCCACCATATCCAGCACCAGCTGCACCCCCTTGCCGCCGGTAATCCGCTTCACTTCCTCGACAAAATCCGCCGCTTTGTAATCAATCGCATGGGCCGCGCCGATGGCCAGCGCGGCGGCGCATTTCTCCGCCCCGCCGCAGGTGACGATCACACTCAGATCGAACAGCTTGCCCAGCATAATCGCCATGCTGCCAATTCCGCTGGTTCCGCCATGGACCAGGATTGTCTCCCCCTCCTTGGCCCAGCCGCGTTCGAACACATTATGCCACACGGTAAACAGCGTTTCAGGGAGCGCTGCCGCCTCTGCCATCGATAGGCACGCGGGCACCGGCAGGCAGTGATCGGCCTGCGCAAGGCAATACTCGGCATAGCCCCCGCCCGAAACCAGCGCGCAGATCTTCTGCCCCAGCAGCGCGCGATCGGTGCCTTCCCCCAGCGCGACAATCTCGCCCGAAATCTCAAGCCCCGGGATCGGCGAGGCACCCGGCGGGGGCGGATAAAACCCCTGCCGCTGGATCACATCGGGGCGGTTGATCCCGGCGTGGCTGACCTTGACCAGCACCTGTCCGGGCCCCGGATGGGGGACAACCATGCTGATCGGCTGCAACACTTCGGGTCCGCCCGGGGCTTCAAAACCAACCGCGATCATGGTTTCGGGAATAATTACCGTCATTTACACTATCCCTGTTGCCCCCGGGCCACGGCCATGCCCCTAACGATAGCACCGGTTGACAGCAAGCGCGACGCGTTCGAAGCTGGCGCAATGGACGATGATGATCGCCCCCGTTCCCGCGCCGACGCGGCCAGCCTGCTTTCGGGTGAGAGCCTTGATCGCTATTCACACGATGAACTGGGCGAACGGATCGCCCAGCTGGAAGCGGAAATCCTGCGGGTCGCAGCGCACCGGGCCCGCGCCTCGGCCCAGCGCAGCGCCGCCGACGCGCTGTTCAAGCCGCGTCCAGAATGAACTTGCCGATCGCCCCTCGAATTGTCCGGGCGGCGCACTATTTAGGATTAGATTAACCAATTCCTTTCATACCTTCCCTTAAACGGAGGGTCATTCCTGCCAGCGAAAGTCCGATAGATGCCAAGTTTCGCCCAGAGCCTCGAAAAGACCCTGCACGCCGCGCTTACCAACGCGACCGAACGGGCCCATGAATATGCCACGCTGGAGCATCTGCTGCTGGCGCTGATCGACGATGCCGATGCAGCAGAGGTGATGCAGGCCTGCGGGGTGGAGCTGGGTGATCTGGGCGAAGTGGTGCGCCAATATCTCGATCAGGAATATCAGTCGCTCAAGACCGAAGAAAAGGGCGATCCAGCGCCCACCGCCGGGTTCCAGCGGGTAATCCAGCGCGCCATCCTGCACGTCCAGTCATCGGGCAAGGATATTGTCACCGGCGCCAATGTGCTGGTCGCACTGTTTTCCGAACGCGATAGCTATGCGGTCTATTTCCTCCAGCAGCAGGATATGAGCCGGCTGGATGCGGTCAGCTTCATCAGCCACGGCATCGGCAAGGGCGGCAAGCGGATCGAGGATCGCAGCCCCAAGGGCGCGGAAGGCGAAGCCCCCCCGCCCGAGGACAAGGCCGATGCCAAGGCGGGCAAAAAGGAAACCGCGCTCGATCAGTTCACCGTCAACCTCAACGAGCGGGCGCTGGCCGGCAAGATCGATCCGCTGATCGGGCGCGGCCCGGAAGTTGACCGGACCATCCAGATCCTGTGCCGCCGCAGCAAGAACAACCCGCTCTATGTCGGTGATCCCGGCGTTGGCAAAACCGCCATCGCGGAAGGCCTCGCGCGCAAGATCGTTGAGGGCGATGTGCCCGAAGTGCTGACCAATGCGGTGATCTATTCGCTGGATATGGGGGCGTTGCTGGCTGGCACGCGCTATCGCGGGGATTTTGAGGAACGGCTCAAGCAAGTTGTCTCAGAGCTTGAGAAAATGCCGGATGCAGTGCTGTTTATCGATGAAATTCATACAGTTATTGGCGCTGGCGCAACCAGCGGCGGGGCGATGGACGCCTCCAATCTGCTCAAGCCCGCGCTGTCTGGCGGGTCGATCCGCTGCATCGGTTCGACCACCTACAAGGAATTCCGCAACCATTTCGAAAAGGACCGCGCGTTGCTGCGCCGGTTCCAGAAGATCGACGTCAACGAGCCGACGATCGAGGATACGATCAAGATCCTCAAAGGGCTGCGCTCTGCCTTTGAAGAGCATCACAAGGTCAAATATACCCCCGATGCGATCAAGACTGCGGTCGAACTTTCCGCGCGCTATATCAATGACCGCAAGCTGCCCGACAAGGCGATCGACGTGATCGACGAGGTTGGCGCGATGCAGATGCTGGTCCCGCCGTCCAAGCGGAAAAAGATCATCACCGCGCGCGAGATTGAACAGGTGATCGCGACCATGGCGCGGATCCCGCCCAAATCGGTCTCTTCGGATGACCGGCAGGCGCTTGAGCATCTTGACCGCGATCTGAAGCGGGTGGTGTTCGGCCAGGATAAGGCGATCACCGTCCTCGCCTCGGCCATGAAACTCAGCCGCGCCGGCCTGCGCGATCCCGACAAGCCGATCGGCAGCTTCCTGTTTTCGGGGCCAACCGGCGTCGGCAAGACCGAGGTCGCGCGCCAGCTGGCCAGCATCATGGGCATCCCGCTGCAACGGTTTGATATGTCTGAATATATGGAGCGCCACTCGGTTTCGCGGCTGATCGGCGCGCCGCCGGGCTATGTCGGCTTCGATCAGGGCGGTCTGCTCACCGATGCGATCGATCAGCAGCCGCATTGTGTGTTGCTGCTCGACGAGATCGAAAAGGCCCACCCCGATCTGTTCGGCATCTTGCTGCAGGTAATGGACAATGGCCGCCTGACCGATCACCACGGCAAGACGGTCGATTTCCGCAATGTCGTGCTGGTGATGACCACCAATGCCGGGGCTTCCGATATGGCGAGCCAGGGCATCGGCTTTGGCGATGTGTCCAAGGAGGATGCCGGCGACGAGGCGGTGAAGCGGATGTTCAGCCCCGAATTCCGCAATCGGCTGGATGCGATCGTGCCGTTCTCATACCTGCCGACTGAAGTTATCAGCCGGGTGGTGGACAAGTTCATCCTCCAGCTGGAACTGCAGCTGGTCGATCAGAACGTCCATATCCAGTTCGACGGGACGGCGCGCGAATGGCTGGGCAGCCGCGGCTATGACAAGCTTTATGGCGCACGCCCGATGGCCCGGCTGATCCAGGACAAGGTCAAGCAGCCGTTGGCCGAAGAGCTATTGTTCGGCAAGCTGCGCCACGGCGTCGAGGTTCATGTCAGCGTCAAGGAAGATGCGCTGTCGTTCGAACTGACCCCGGCTCCGCCCAAGCTGGTAAGGAAAAAGGCGGCCAAGCCGGTGAAAAAGCCTAAGGCCAAATCGGGCACCAGCGAGGACGACGGGAAATAAGTCCCGGGTTCCCCCCGATCCTCGCGCCAGGTCAGTCTTGGGCCGCGCGATTGATTGCTGCAGCGTGGTATCTGGCGTTTTCGACGTAGTGACGGGTGCCCAGCTGCATTTCCGCCACGGCCCGATCGGGCAGATCACGCAAGAAGGTCGCAGGCCGTCCGGTCCACAGCTGGCGCGAAGGCACCGTCTTGCCCGGGGTCAGCAGCGCGCCCGCCGCCAGCATCGCATCGCTTTCGATCCGGCAGCCGTTCATCACCACCGCGCCCAGCCCGACAAAGCCCCGGTCTTCGATGGTGCAGCCGTGGAGCATAGCCATATGGCCGATCAGTGCATCATCGCCGATTACTGTCGGGAAACCATCTGGCGCGCCCGGCATGGGGCTGTCGCAATGGATTACGCTGCCATCCTGAATATTGCTCCGCGCGCCGATCACGATCCGGTTCACATCGCCGCGAATCACGCAATTATACCAGATGCTGGCATCCGGGCCGATCTCTACATCGCCGATGATCCGGCAGCCCGGCGCGATAAACGCGCTGTCGTGGATGCGGGGAACCTTGCCGTGGAGCGCGATGATCGTGGTGTCTGGCCGTAAGCCAAGCCGTAAACTTGTCATGGTTTTCCCATCAGATTGTTCCAGCGGACATAGGGCAGGATCGAGGCGTGGTCATCCGTCCAGGCCTTGCGCGCTGGCGGCATCAACCGATCGAACGGACTTTCCGGCGCGAGCGCTTTGACCTGTGCCAGCCGGGCAGGCGTCCGGGCCAGCACCACCCAGGATGACGGGGTATACAGCACCCGGTCCGCCGGATTGTCATTGCGAACTTCGGCGGATAGCCCGTGGTGCCGGGCGGCGGCGGCCAGCACTGGCTCCAGCTCGATAAACCGGTTGGAAATATGGATCACCAGCAGGCCATCTGGCTGCAGCGCGCGCAGATAGACCGTGAACGCCTCGTCCGTCAGCAAATGCAGCGGGATCGCATCGGAGGAAAAGGCATCGATCGCCAGCACATCAAGGCTGGCCGGGGCGGCCTTGGCCAGTTCCAGCCTGGCATCGCCGATCAGCACCCGTGCGCCCGGCGCACAATCGGCCAGATAGGTGAAAATGCGGCGCTTTGAAAAGGCCAGCACCGCCGGATCAATTTCGTAAAACTGCCATTGTTCGCCCGGTTTCGCGTGGCAGGCCAAGGTGCCGGTGCCCAGCCCGACCACGCCGATCCGGGCCGCCGGGCCATAGAACTGCTGCGCGCCAGACAGAGCGATACCGATCCCGGTCTTGGTGCCATAATAGCTGATCGGCGTATCACGGAGCGCGGGCAGGATCGATTGGACCCCGTGCAGCGTGGTCCCATGGGCCAGCATCCTGAGGTGCTGATCGGGGAAGTTGCGGATCGTGTAGATCCCGAAATAGCTGCGACTACGCAGCCCATCGAGCGAGGTCTGGAGCGTATCCACCCCGCCCTGCGCCAGCATCAGCATCGCCAGCACCGCAAGGAAAGCCGCGCGCCAGGGGATCAGCAACATCCCGATCAGCGCAATTCCTGCGCCAAGCAGCAGCCGCATTAGGTCCGCATCCTCGGTCCAGAGATTGTCCCACAGCAGCCAGCTGAGCAGCGCGGCAAAGCCCAGCAGCACCGCAAGCCCAGCGCGGGCTAGTTCAGGTTCCAACCCGGGCAGCCGCCGCCAATCAAACCAGCGCGGCCGAGGGAGTAATGCAGCAGCGGCGAAAATCAGCAGCGGATGCTCCCACGCCCAATCGAACAGCAGCGGCGCAAACAGGGCGGTGAACAGCCCGCCCAGCGCGCCGCCCGCCGACATGACCAGATAGAACAGGGTCAGCCGCTCTGCCCCCGGGCGCAATTCATAAAGCCGCGAATGAAGCGTGATGCAGACCGCGAGCAGCAGCACGATGCTGAGCCCCACCGGGATCAGCCCCGAATTCCCGCGTGAGGCCATGGCTACTCCGCCCGCCAGCAACACCACCAGCGGGGTAATAAAACTGATACCCCGCGCCGGACCGCGCCAATCGGCAAAAGCAAAGACGAAGCTCAGCAGATAGAGCCCCAGCGGGATCACCCACAACAGCGGCATGGCGAACAGATCGGTGGTGAGATGCGTGGTGGTCGACAGCATCAGCCCCGATGGCACCGCCGCCAGCACCAGCCAGATCAGAATCCGGCGCGGCGAGACGATTTCGGCGGAGGCAGACGGCGTCACGGCTTGGCTGCTTGGTACGGCTGCCCAGCGCGCCGCCGCCACCGCCGCGACCAGCAGCACCAGCAGGCCATACCCCATGCTCCAGCCCAGACTTTGCCAGTGCAGCGGCAACCATGGCTCAGCCAGCAGCGGGTAGGCGATCAGCCCGGCAAAGCTGCCCAGGTTGGAGGCGGCATAAAGTGCCCATGGCGCGCCGGCTTGCGGATGCGCGGCGAACCAGCGCTGCATCAGCGGGGCCTGTGCGGAAACCAGAAAGAACACCGGCCCGATGCTGAGGACGAACAGCCACGGCACCCAGATCGCCTCGCTCCCCGGTGCGGGCGGCGCAAGGCTGGCCAGACTGATCGGCAGGGTCAGCGCGGCCAGCACCAGCAAGCCCAGATGGATCGCCGCCTGCCGTCGCAGCGCAAACCGCCCCAGCAGGTGGGCATAGCAATAGCCGCCCAGCAGCAACGCCTGATAGACCAGCATCGCGCTGTTCCACACATTGGGCGCGCCGCCCAGCCGCGGCAGTGCCATCCGCGCGACCATCGGCTGGATCAGGAACAGCAGGAAACTGCCGGTCAGGATCGTCATCATAAACAATGCCCGCCGGACGGGCACGGTTCCGATCATGCCCCCAGCAGCCGCGCGGCATGGGCCGCGTGGTAGGTCAGCACGCCTGAACAGCCGGCGCGGCGGAACGCGAGTAGCGTTTCCAGCACCAGCGCATCGCGATCGCCGGCGCCGGCCGCCACTGCCGCTTCGATCATCGCGTATTCGCCGCTGACCTGATAGGCGAAGACCGGCACTTCAAAGCGTTCCTTCACCCGCCGCACGATATCGAGATAGGGCAGCCCCGGCTTGACCATCACGCTATCCGCGCCCTCGGCCAGATCCATCGCTACTTCGCGCAAGGCTTCCTCGCCGTTGGCCGGGTCCATCTGGTAGGTTTTCTTGTCGCCTTTCAGCAATCCGCGCGATCCCACCGCATCGCGGAACGGGCCATAGAAGGCCGAGGCATATTTGGCGGCATAGCTCATGATCTGGACGTTGGTGTGGCCCGCCCCTTCGAGGCCGCTGCGGATCGCGGCAATCCGCCCGTCCATCATATCTGACGGCGCGATGATATCCGCTCCCGCCGCCGCCTGATTAAGCGATTGGCCGACCAGCACTTCAACCGTCGCATCATTCAGCACATAGCCCACACCATCGATTAATCCGTCTTGCCCGTGGCTGGTATAGGGATCGAGCGCGACATCGGTGAGCACGCCGATATCATCGCCGCAGGCATCCTTTATCGCCCGGATCGCGCGGCACATCAGATTATCAGGATTGAGCGCCTCACGCCCGGTCACGTCCCGCCGCTCAGCCTGGGTATGGGGAAACAGCGCGATGCAGGGAATGCCGAGCGCGACAGCTTCCCTCGCCCGCGCTGCGATCCCATCGACCGACCAACGCGATACGCCGGGCAGCGAGGCGATCGGCTGCTCCACCTCGTTGCCTTCGGTTACAAACAGCGGCCAGATCAGATTGGCCGGGGTCAGCGAAGTTTCACGGTGCAGCGCCCGGCTCCAGCTGCTGGCGCGGGTGCGGCGCAGGCGGACGGCGGGAAAGGCGGGGGCGGGGCTATGGGTCATGCGCTGCTCTTAATGCGCGCGGGCCGGGCCTTCAATCACCGAGTCGAGCGATCTCGCTGGCGGGCGCGCCTACCC
>JAYVKX010000240.1:0-4004 GCA_043768005.1 Novosphingobium sp.
AGTTGCTACCAATGCCCGCACCACACTCAAGTTTGCAGGCACCTATCGGCAGACCGGCGCGGACGGGAAAATTTCGACCCTGACGCTCGGCTCGGACGATAGCTATGAGTGGACCGGCGCCGATGGCAAAAGCGTCAAGGGCAGCTTCAGCTGGTACAAGGATGGCAGTACCATCCTGCTCGATGCAGCGGGCGGCAAGGGCACCTATGCCATCGCCGATGGCGCGGTTTACAAGATCGCCGACAAGGATGCGCCGCGCACCGGCTTCACCGCTGACCAGATGTGGACCCGCGCCGCCGCACCCGCGATGTAGGCCTTCGAGCGGCTTCAGTTTATTACCATACGGGGCGGCGCAATGCGTCGCCCCGTTATCGTTTGCGTAATCAGCGGTATTTCTGGCCCGGCGGGGTGGTGCCGCGATTGGGGTTCAGCTCTGGCCGAAGATCGATGGTGCGGGCCTCGGTCGGCCCGGCGCGCGGCGGAATCGCTTTTAACCAGGCCTCCAGCGCGGCAATATCGCTGATCCCATTCACCTCGTCGCGGCCCTTGGTGAACCCGGTAAAGCCATCGCCGCCATCGCTTAAAAACTGGCTGGTGGTGACGCGATAGGTCTTGGCCGGATCAATCGGCACGCCGTTCAGCATCATGCCCGAAATCCGCCGCCCGATCGGGGGGCTGCGATCATAGCGATAGGCAAAGCCCGCGGACGGGGTCAGCACCTGTTCTGGCCCATCATTGTCAAAGCCTTGTTCAAGAATTTCCTTGAGCTCGGCCCCGGTCAGGCTTTGGGTTACCAGATCGTTGTTAAACGGCTGAACTGCATAGATATCGCCAAAGCTGACCGAGCCATCGGGCGCGGATTCAAGCGTCCGGCGCACCCCGAACGGGTTCATCAGCGCGATCTGCGCGCCTGCGCCGGCGGTGGCCGCCAGCTGCGCATCGGCCACCAGCATCCCCAATGGCCCGCCGGTATTGGACAGCGGTCCGCTCGCCTTGTCGATCGGCCCGGCGATCATGCCAATTTTGCGCGAGGAATAATCGGCCGCTGCCGCCTTATAGCGCGCGACATATGCCGTGATGTCCGCGCGTGGTTCAAACCGGGGGTAAAGGTCGGTGTTCTGGATCCTTGAGGTGGAGGCGGCATAGGCGGGCGATTGGACGATCACATTATGCGCCGCCTTGCGGATCACCCGGTGCGCCACCGGATCAATCTCTAGCGTGATATCCGTAACCAGCTTGCCCCACAGCCCGGCACTGGTCAGCAGGAACGGCTTGGCCGGATTATAGGCACCATAATCGCAGACATATTCCCAATGCGTATGCCCCGATACCACCACATCGATCTGCGTATCGAGCCGATCGAGGATTTTGCCGATTTCATAGGTCAGCTTGTCACAACTGTCGGGTCCGGGCTCGCCCATGGTGCGTCCGCCCTGGTGGATCAGCAGCACAATCGCATCTGCGCCCTTGGCTTTCAGACCCGGGATCAGCGCATTGGCGGTATCGGCCTCATCGGTGAAGGTCAGCCCCTTGGCGACTTCGGTCGGAAGCAGCCCGCCGGTGCCCTTCAGTGTAAGGCCGATGATTCCCACCTTCACTTTGCGGGCCCCCGCGCCAAAGCTGCGCAGCGCGGTCGCCGGAAACAGGGTGCGGCCATCGGGGAGCAAGGTATTTCCGGCCAGAAACGGGAAGCTGGCGCCCTTGAACTGTTCAACCTGACAGGGCTTGCGCGCGACATGCTGGGCGCAGCCGCCGTGTTGCTTGCGCTTAAGTTCGTCCACCCCAAGATCGAATTCGTGATTGCCCACCGCGCTGTAATCCAGGCCCATGCGGTTCATCACGCCAATTGCCGGCTCATCCAGAAACAGCGATGAGGTGATCGGGGTTCCGCCGATCAGATCGCCCGCCGAAACGGTCAGTTGGTGGGAGTATTTCGCCCGCACGCTGTCAATTGCGCTGGCGAGCCAGGCCGCGCCGCCCGCAGGCACGGCGATGAAATCACCCTTGCCATCGGGCGCCAGGATTGATTGCCGGGGCGGCTCCAGCGCGCCGTGAAAATCATTGATCGCGATGATCCCCACGGTCACCGGCGGCGCAGCGGTGCGGCTGGCGTTGGGCGCAGCGCAGGCGGTGATGATCAGAGGCAGGAGCAAGGCGGGCAAGTGGCGAAAAATCATGGGCAAGTCCTAGCGCAAGTGCCGCCTTGGGCAAGTGGGGCGTAATTTTTCTCCAGCGTGTTGCATTTGGATAAGACAGTTTCTTGAAAAATGAAGGAAGGAGTCATAAATCAGCAATTCCAGCCAGCGATGAGGAAGACAGCGATGGCCCGCCCGCAGACAGACATTGAATCCGGACGAGAGAAACTGATCGATCTGGTGATCGAAATCATCGAGGAACGTGGCGGTGCTGCCGTGACCATGACTGAGCTGGCTGGCCGTGCCAACATGTCCACCGCCAATCTCTATCGCTATTTCGAAAGCAAGGATCAGGTGATCGAGGCGGTGGCCGAGCGCTGGTTCCAGCCCAAGCTGGCGATCATGGAAGAGGTGGTGGCCAGCGATCTGCCCGCCCGGCGCAAGATGTATGAATTCTTCGCCCGCCGCTTCACCTATATGAAGGATGAGTGGGACCGCGATTCGGTCGCCTTCGCCACCTATTGCGAGCTGGGGCGCGAACATTTCGAGCTGGTCCGCAGCTATGTCGATCTTGGCGATCACTATCTCTCAGAGATAATCGGCGAGGCGATGGCCGAAGGCTATTTCGGCGGGCTTTCGATCGACGAGGCGCTCAGCCTCGTCAACCAGATGGTCAACACCTATTGCAATATCAGTGCGATGGAGCAGATCATGCCCCGGCTGAGCGTGGAAAAGCTGGGTCGGATCATCGATGCGGTGTTCGATGGCCTGTCCGCAGCCGATCGTGGCGCAATCGGGGTGAAGGGACTGCGAGCGGCTTGACCGAGGCGCTCAAACGTCCAGATTAGCCACATTCAGGGCATTCTCCTGGATGAATTCGCGGCGTGGTTCGACGATGTCGCCCATCAGGCGGGTGAAGATTTCGTCGGTCACGTCGGCGTCTTCGACCTTGACCTGCAGCAGCGCGCGGTTTTCCGGGTCGAGGGTGGTTTCCCACAGCTGCTCGGCGTTCATTTCACCGAGCCCCTTGTAGCGTGAGATCGCGAGGCCCTTGCGGCCAGTGGTCAGCACTGCATCGAGCAGCTCGGACGGGCGGGTGATCCCCCCGGCATTGGCGCTGGGGCGGGTGACGATCACTTCGGCCTCGTCCTCGCCGTCCTCACCGGTAACTTCGGGTTCAGCCTCTTCCACTTCGGCTCCGGCTTTCACCAGATGGGTGGTGGCGGCATAGACCTCGGCCTGTTCGCCCGCCAGCCGCGCCAGCTTGCGCGCCTCGGCGCTGGTCAGGAAGGCGGCTTCGATCACGTGATGATCGGTCACCCCGCGCCACAGGCGCTGGACCGTAACATTGCCTTCCCCGGGGCCATCCCCGGTGATCGAGGCAGTCCAATTCGCCTCACGGTCGCCCACATTGAGCCAGGTTGCGGCGCGGGCCAGCGCTGCTTCGCGCATGCCGGGAGCCATATCGGGGTTGATCACACCGGCCAGCGCCAGCGCCTCGACAATCGCAGGATTATAGCGGCGCGGGACAAAGCCCATCAGGCTGCGCATCCGCCGGGCGTGTTCGACCAGCGCGGCCAGCTCTGCTCCGCCGCGCGCGCCGCCTGCGGTTTCCAGCACCCGTCCGGCCAGACCCGCCTCGACCAGATAGCGATCGAGCGCGTCATTATCCTTGAGGTAAACCTCCGAGCGCCCCTTGGCGACTTTGTAGAGCGGCGGCTGGGCGATGAACAAATGCCCGGCGCGGATGATGTCGGGCATCTGG
The DNA here is from genome assembly GCA_043768005.1 of Novosphingobium sp. Taxonomy (GTDB): domain Bacteria; phylum Pseudomonadota; class Alphaproteobacteria; order Sphingomonadales; family Sphingomonadaceae; genus Novosphingobium. The sequence continues at coordinate 3,901 of JAYVKX010000240.1, forward strand.
CGGTGGAAGAAGGTCAGCAGCAGGGTGCGGATATGCGCGCCGTCCACATCGGCGTCGGTCATAATCACGATCTTGTGATAGCGCAGCTTTTCAAGGTTGAATTC
>JAYVKX010000241.1:0-2551 GCA_043768005.1 Novosphingobium sp.
CCGCCGGGGCTGGGCAAGACCACGCTGGCGCAGATTGTTGCGCGTGAGCTTGGCGTGGGGTTCCGCGCCACATCCGGGCCGGTGATCGCCAAATCGGGCGATCTGGCCGCGCTGCTGACCAATCTGGAAGAGGGCGATGTCCTGTTCATTGACGAGATTCACCGGCTCAATCCGGTGATCGAGGAGGTGCTTTATCCGGCGATGGAGGACCGCGCGCTCGATTTGATCATCGGCGAGGGGCCATCGGCGCGCTCGGTGCGGATCGATCTGCCCGCCTTCACGCTGATCGGCGCGACCACCCGGCAGGGCCTGTTGACCACGCCTTTGCGGGACCGCTTCGGGATCCCGGTGCGATTGAATTTCTATACTGTGCCCGAACTGGAACGCGTGGTCACCCGCGCTGCGGCGCTGCTCGGCATGGCCATCGAGCCCGAGGGCGCGCGCGAGATTGCGCGGCGCGCGCGCGGCACGCCCCGCGTTGCCGGGCGGCTGCTGCGGCGGGTGCGCGATTTCGCCCATGTTGCGGGCGACGGGGTGGTAAACCGCGAAATTGCCGACAATGCGCTGACCCGGCTCGAAGTCGACAAGCTCGGCCTCGATGCGATGGACCGGCGGTACCTTTCCATGATCGCCGACATCTACAAGGGCGGCCCGGTTGGGGTGGAAACGCTCGCCGCTGGCCTGTCCGAACCGCGCGACACGATTGAGGAAGTGATCGAGCCTTACCTCATTCAACTCGGCCTCGTCGCCCGCACCGCGCGGGGCCGCTGCCTTAACGACCGCGCCTGGCAGCACCTTGGCCTGATCCCGCCCAGCGGCAGCCAGACTGCGCTGTTCGATGAAGGCCAGATCGGCTTGTCAGACGAGGGAAAGTGATCTTCCGGTCACTGATTTGGTCGTAATTACAATTCGATCGGTTCCATAACGGGACAACTCCCGTGCACTGGGGCCACACTGGCCAAAAATCTCGCATCTGAGCCGATGAAACAGGGTTAATGGCATTGTCGGCTTAACTACTCTCTGCGCTTCTGATCCTACAGGGGCGTGCTGGCCGATGGGTAATGGCCGGGAACAAAGCCCCTCAAGGCGAAGAGAGCATTCATATGTCGGTTCGGATGGCCCTTGCGAAATTGTCTGCCTGTGCGGCAGGCGGCGCGATTATTGGCGGCGGGGCGGTGCATGTTGCCGAAGCGCCCGCAGCCCAGGTGCAATACGTCAAGCACGCCAAGGCCAGCGCGCCTGCCCGCCGTCATATCGTGCGCCGGGCAGAAGCCGCCGGGCCGCGCAAGGTTCGCCGCATTCGCCGCGTCGTGACCCGCACGATTACCTGCGCCGCGCCCCAGCAGATGGCGATGGCCGCTATTCCCTATATGCCGCCGATGCCCCCTCAGCCCAGCGGCTCTTCGAGCGGCGGCGGCGTGACAGTGATCGGCGGATCGAGCGGCGGCTTTGGCGGCGGCTTCTTCGGCGGTTTCTTTGGCGGCGGCGGTGGTTCGGGCGGTGGCAGCGTAGTCGTATCTTCGACCAGCACTGGCTCAACCTCGACCAGCGGCGGCTCAAGCTCCACCTCGGGCGGTTCTTCATCGACCAGCAGCGGCGGCAGCTCGTCCAGCACGTCGAGCGGCGGGATCACCAGTTCGACCACCACTGGCGGTGTTTCCACCTCGACCGGGGGTGTTTCAACTTCGACGGGCGGCGTTTCAACTTCCACCTCGACCTCGTCGGGCAATGTCAGCACCAGCTCGGGCAATAATTCGACCAGCTCATCCTCTGGCAACGTCACCTCATCATCTTCGACCTCGGGCAACGTCAGCACCAGCACATCGACCAGTTCATCGACTTCGGGCAATGTGACCTCGTCCAGCTCGACCTCAACCTCATCGAGCACCAGCTCGTCGTCTTCGACGTCTTCTTCGACTGGCGGTGACACCACCACGACCAGCACGACGTCGGGCGGAACCGAGGTTCCCGCGCCGCCGATGCTGCTGCTGTTTGGCGCTGCTGCGGCTGCGCTGGTTGGCCGCCGCCGGCTGGGAAAAGCCAAGGCGGCCTGATCCGCTTACTGGCTCCTCTTCGCGACCCGGGGAGTCAAACCTGAAAGGCGCGGGCCCCAGCCGGACCCGCGCCTTTTTCTATGCGGTTTCCTGAAATATCGGAAACCGACGCGGTTAGATCAGGCTGCCAGCTTGCGCAGCACGTAATGCAAAATCCCGCCGTTCATGAAGTATTCGACCTCATTGGCGGTATCGATCCGGCACAGCGCGGTGAAGCTGAAGGCAGAGCCATCGGCCCGCGTTACTGCAACGGTCACATCCTGCTGCGGCTGAAGGCTGGCGACCCCGGTGATGGTGAAGCTGTCAGCGCCGGTCAAGCCGAGTGATGCGCGGGTGTCGCCATCCTTGAACTGCAGCGGCAGCACGCCCATACCGACCAGGTTGGAACGATGAATCCGCTCGAAACTTTCGACGATTACTGCCCGCACGCCCAGCAGATTGGTGCCCTTGGCGGCCCAGTCACGGCTCGAGCCGGTGCCGTATTCCTTGCCCGCGAC
>JAYVKX010000242.1:0-2692 GCA_043768005.1 Novosphingobium sp.
GTCCAGATCACCGATGCGGAAACGCAAAATGGGGGCCCCGCAGCGCAGGCCCCCCATTAAGAAACCGCGATCAGACCCGCTTAGCGGACGCTGCCGCGCTGAACCATATTTACCACTCCGAGCAGCACCACCGCCCCGGCGAAGGCAACGACCAGTCCGATGATCGAGAATTCCTTGACCGATCCGACAATGCCGAACTGCTGTGACACAAAATTGCCGACGACCGAACCAACACAGCCGACCAGAACATTCATCATGATGCCCATCGAGGCATCGCGGTTCATCACCTTGCTGGCGAGCCATCCGGCCACACCGCCAACGATTATTGCAATAATCCAGCCCATATCATTCATCCTCCTGCTTGCAGACGACCCAGCCTGCCCCGGCGACTGCCGCAGACAGACTTCGGCCCGGTTGAACGATGCTGTTCAGCCGGGCCGGAGAAGAATACAGGAGCACGAACAGACTGTCGCGCTTCATTTTTATCCTCAATATTTGTGCTGGCGCTCGTAAAGATCGCGGTAGTGCTGAATCCGCGTGACCCGCAGGCCCTGCATCCCCGAGCGATCAACCGCGCGCTGCCACGAAGCAAATTCCTCCAGCGTCAGATTGTAACGCTCGCAGACCTCTTCGATGGAGAGCAGCCCGCCGTTGACCGCAGCCACGACCTCTGCCTTGCGCCGGACCACCCAGCGGGTGGTTGACGGCGCGGGCAGCGAATCGACCGTGAGTGGCTCGCCAAGCGGGCCAATCACCATTGCTGGACGGATTTTCTGGTTCTCGATCATCATTTTCCTCGATCACCGATAATGGGCAAAGCGGCGACATCCGGCTCAATGCACGAGTGGTCTTTGCCATCCGCTAAATCATCAGGGTTAACGGCGTGTAAGTTATATTCCGGCCCGCCCGCAGCTGAGCTGAGTGAAGCTGCGGCACTGCGATCAAAACTGCCGCATTGTGCAGCGCTGCCGCTGCTGTGTGCGGCCAACGCGCGCCGGGCGTCATATGCAGCCGCCAGCCGTGCGTGCAGCCCCGCCCAATCGAGCAGCGGCGCAGCAGCGCTATGCGCCTTGCCCGTGCGGTCACGCAGGCTGCCAATCAGATCGAGTCCAAATTCCATATCCGCTGCAATAACGCGATATGGTCAAGATGAAGTAAAGCCCGGCTTTACCTTGTGTTGACCTTCGTTAAGCGAAATCGCAGGCGCGCTTTGCGCGAACCGGCCTGCGGGTGTAAGGCGCGCGCCATGTCTTATCCTGCGTCTTACCCTGCCGAAATGTCGCGCCCTGCCGATACCGCCGAAGCTCTGGCCGGATTGTTCCAGCTGGACGCGCCGCTGGCGGGTAAGCGGATTGTGGTCGCCATGTCGGGCGGGGTCGATAGCTCGGTGGTGGCGGCGCTGGCGGCGCGCAGCGGAGCCGAGGTGATCGGGATTACCCTGCAGCTTTACGATCACGGCGCGGCCAGCGGGCGCAAGGGCGCTTGCTGTGCCGGCGATGATATCCGCGATGCCCGCGCCGTGGCGGACCGGCTGGGGATCGCGCATTATGTGTTCGATCACGCCAATTCCTTTCGCGCCGAAGTGGTTGAGCGGTTTGCCGATGATTATCTAGCCGGGCGCACCCCGATCCCGTGCATCCGCTGCAACATGGGGCCAAAGTTTACCGATCTGTTCGCCATGGCCCGCGAGCTGGGGGCGGATTGCCTGGCGACCGGGCATTATGTCCGCCGCCATATCGCCCCGGCTGGCCCGGAACTGCACCGCGCCTTTGATCCGGCCCGCGATCAGAGCTATTTCCTATACGCCACGACCGAGGCCCAGCTTGAATTCCTGCGCTTCCCGCTGGGCGGCATGCCCAAGCCCGAAGTGCGCCGGATTGCCGAGGCCGAGGGCTTGCGCGTGGCCGCCAAGCCCGACAGCCAGGATATCTGCTTCGTCCCCGATGGCGACTACGCGAAAGTAGTGCGCAGTATTCGCCCGGAAGGCGCGGCACCCGGCCAGATTATCCATGCCCTCACCGGCGCGGTGCTGGGCGAGCATCAGGGGATCATCCACTTTACCGTCGGCCAGCGCCGGGGCCTGGAAATCGGCGGCCAGCCGGTGCCGCTCTATGTGACCGGGATCGACGCGCCTAACCGCCGCGTGCTGGTGGGCCCGCGCCATCTGCTGGGGGTCGCGGCAGCGCGGCTGGCCGAGACCAACCGGATCGGGCCGATGATTTGCGGCCCGCTCACCGCCAAGGTTCGCAGTCTGGCGAAGCCCGTGCCGATAACACTGGAAGGGGCGCTGGGCGATGGCGCTGGGGTAACCATCCGCTTCGCCGCGCCCGAATATGGCGTCGCCCCCGGGCAGGCGGCGGTGATCTATGCGGGCGAACGGGTGATCGGCGGCGGCTGGATCGAAGCGACCGAAGCTGCCTAAGCGCAGTCCTGCGCGATCAGGGACAGCGAATCGGAGACGAATGTCACATCATCAAGCGATGCCGCCAGCGCGCATTCGCCCGGGCCGACAGTAGCACCCGCAACCTGCGCCGCGCCGTGCAGCGGGATCACCAGCAACGGCGCAGCGGCATACCGCGCGATCACATCTCTACGCGGCGCGCCATCCACCCGGTCCAGCCGGAACAGCGGGCCATCGACCAGCGCCACACTGCCGTGCTGGCCAATATGCTGGCGCAGCGCCGGATCATGC
>JAYVKX010000243.1:0-10253 GCA_043768005.1 Novosphingobium sp.
GCATACGTCAATCGGATTTACCTTATTCCTTCAATTTATGGCGTGCTGTGTGCGGCCAAAATCAGCAGGACGTCGTTCGGATCATCTGCCGACATGGCATATTGCACACCATTGATATCGCCGGTGTTGTTATAACCGTCGAGCGCCGAGTGCATCTGCGAAGCACTATGCGGATCGCCAGCGAACTGCGGCGTATTCCATGCCGCGCTGTTCGTGCGCACCGCCGTGTGGCCTGGGGCATAGACATCCCACAGCTCGGTCTTGGAGGTGCCACCGTTGACGCCGGCAAAGGTCTGCAGCCAATCCACCGCATCCTCGATGAAATGCGTCGGACTGTTGGTATCCGCTGCTCCGCCGATCGGGTTGCCGGCCAGATAGTTCAGCCAGGTCGCCACCACATCGCGACCCAGCATCTGCACCCCATCGCCGCTCATCGTGCGCTGCGAAGCGTTGATGACTTGCTTGGCATCGGCCAGGTTGATGAACAGAACATCTTCACCCGCGTCACGCAGACCGTTCTTGTTGAAGTCACCAATTAGCAGACCAACCCTGTCGCTGCTGTTGATCACCCCATCATTGTTGGAATCAACCGCATAGACCAGCTCATGATCGGCAAAGGTTGGCCCGACCTTGGTCTGGTTGTTGGCGATATTATCCCAGAACTGCGCGCCAAGGTTGCTCCAGAAGCCGGGAGTGCGAACCCCTGGACCCGCCTGAATGCCGTAATAATAGGCGGCATCATTGTCAGTCGCGCCTTGCAGATCGGTGACATAGGCCGTGTTGATATGCTGGCCCAAGTCAAACCCTTGCGTGTAGTTGATGGTCCAGGTTTCGCCCACATCCAGCACACCGTCGTGATCGGTATCGCCGCCCATCGTCGCACCGGCAAGCTGCAGACTACCGCCCGAGAACAGCGTGATCGTGCTGCCCGGGGTGCCGCCCGTAGTGTTGATATCGGTAATCACCACATTGGTGAGATCGATATTGCCGGTATTGGCGACAACCACCTGGAAGAACACGCTGCTTTGCACCGCGACATTCTGGAAGCCGGCCGCTGCCGTATCGGCATCGATGAAGTGAACCCCATCGATCGACACCAGCTTTTCAAGATCAACCTTCGGATTATAGACCAGCAGTGCCTCTGCATCATCGCTATCCGGGCCGGTCTGGGCCGAGTTCACCGTGGCGATATTGTCGATATCACCATCGCCGCCGCCGCGGGTATTGAGCTCGGCCTGGGTGACCAGATGGGTCGCCGTATAGTTCCAGGTCTCACCCACATCGAGCACCCCGTCCGTATCGGTATCGCCCGAGACATAATGGATGCTGCCGGCATCGGCGTTGGGATCGGTTACCACCACCCCGGTCAGCGAGATGTTCCCGGTGTTCTGCACCGAGATCGCATAGTTGATCACATCGCCCGCGCTGTCGGCCTTGCCCGCAACCCCGCCGGTGATCGAGGACACATCCTTCACGATGTTTAGCGATGGCGCATAAACCAGCGGCACTTCAACCTTGTCCTCGCTCGGCGGGGTCTGGTCGCTGTCAGCGGTTGCGGTGTTGTCCACATCGCCGTCGCCGCCGCCCTGGCCGTCAAGATCGGCCTGGCTGACGGTATAATGCTCATTCAGGGTCACAGAAGCACCCGGAGCCAGCGTGCCAGCATTGACATCAAGCCCGGTCAGCGGATCCTTCACGGTGACATTGGTCAGCGTCACATTGCCAGTGTTGGTCACCACGATCGAGTAGTTGATCACATCGCCTGCAACATCAGCCACGCCATTGCCGTTGCCGCCGGTGACGTTGATGAACACCTTGTCGATCGCAATTTTCGGATCGTAAACCAGCGGCACTTCGGCGCTGTCGCTCGCCGGGCCGGTCTGATCGCTGTCAGCCGTCGCGGTATTGTCGATATCCCCGTCGCTGCCCGCGTTGCCCGCCCGGTCAAGATCGGCCTGGGTCAGCGTGTAGCTGGTGTTGTAAACGCCCGTCGCTCCCGGGGCCAGCGTCACACCCGTGATCGCCTGCCCGGTCAACGGATCGGTCACGGTGACATTGGTCAGCGTCACATTGCCGGTATTGGTCACCGACACTGTGTAGTGAAGCACATCGCCCACCGCATCGGCCAGCGTATCACCATCACCGCCGGTGACATTGATGAACACCTTGTCGATCGCAAGCGATGGCGCATAGGTCAGTGGTGTTGAGGCATTGCCGGTGAGCGGGCTGGTTTCGTTGAAATCAACCGTTACCGTGTTGTCGGTATCGCCATCGAAATCGAGCAGGCCGGTTCCACCGGTGCCGGGGCTGTCAAGCTCTGCCTGGGTGACTGTATGGGTTGCGCTGTAATTCCAGGTTTCGCCCACATCGAGCTTGCCATCGATATCGCTATCGCCCGAGACATAGGTGATGATATCACCGTCCGAGTTGGTATCGGAATAGGTAAAGCCGGTCAGCGTCACATTGCCGGTGTTGGCGATGGTGATCGCATAATTGACCACATCGCCCGCTGTATCAGCCCCACCGAGGCCATTAAGGCCTACGCCCCCAGTGATTGAGGTGGCGGTTTTCACAACAGAGAACTCAGGATCATAGACCAGCGGCGCTGTTGCACTGGCCGAAGCCGGGCCGGTCTGGTCGCTGTCTGCACTCGCCGTGTTGTCGATATCGTGATCGGAGCCGGCTACGCCGCCGCCGTCGAGATCGGCCTGAGTGACCACATATTGCTCAACGAACGAAAAGCTTTGCCCCGGCGCAAGCGTTCCAACTGGCACGTTGGCCCCGGTCAACGGATCGGTCGCGACAACACCGGTCAGCGTTTGATTGCCCGTGTTGGTCACGACGATCGTGTAATTGGCAATATCGCCAGCGGTATCGCCCAAGCTATCGCCATCGCCGCCGGTATATCCGTCAAAAACCTTGGTGATCGCCAGCGATGCGGCCGGCAGTATCGGCGCGGCAGCAGTATCGGTTGCGGTGACGGTGGTGGCCGTACCCTGCTGGGTGGCAACTACTGTGGCGCTGTTGTCCTTGTCGCTATCGCCGCCGCCATTGGTATCGAGATCGGCCTGGGTCGCCGTCTGCCTGGCGGTGTAAGTCCAAGTTTCACCGATATCGAGAATATTGTCGCCATTGCCGTTGCTGACAAGGGTCAGCGAGCCAGCGTCAGCCAGTGCGTCGGTCAGCGTCACGCCGGTAAGCGCGGTCTCGCCGGTGTTGGTCACGGCGATGGTGTAGTTGGCGATATCGCCTGCGCCGTTGATTACTGTGGTCGAGGCGGTGCCTGCATCGGGGCCATCGGTGATGTTGACGAAGGCTTTGTCGATTGCAATGCGCGGCAGGAAATAGTGGTTGCCGATCGGATCGATCAGGATGATCTGGCCGGTGGTGATGTTGGTCGGAACGGTGACGGTTTCAAACGCGCCAGTGGTCTGGGCGGAACCGGCCGGGTTCACTTCATCGATCTGATAGGTGCCTGCAGCCACGCCATAGAAGCTGTAGTTGCCCTGCGCATCGGTGGTGGTGAAACGTTCTGTGGCATCGAGGACGCCGTCCTTATCGGTATCGATAAACACCGTAACGCCGCCAACGCCTGCATCGGTGCCGTTCTTGATGCCATCGCTGTTGCCATCGCTGAACTTGGTGCCGTTTAGCGTGACCGCGTTCTGAAGGTTGAATTCTTCAAAGCCGCCGTTGCTGATCCAGTCAGCCCCGGCATGGCCCATCTCGACAAACATATAGAGATAGGTGGTCGCCGGGTTGGCGTTGCCGAACAGGCTGGCGGGAACGAGGAAGGAATAATCATCGGTGCCGCTGCCGCTTGAGCCAGCTTCGCTGAGCAGGATAGAGATATTGCCAAGGCTGGTGGCGTCCATATCATAGACCGGCGCACCAAGCGCGGCGGTGTTTTCGATCAGGTTCGAGCTATTGGCATAAAGCTTGAACTGGTCGAGCGAGATCTGGGTGCTGGGGGTATTGTTGGATTCGTTGAGATCGACGCGAATTTCGTAATAGGCCACGCCCAACACGCCGCCGTTGCCGCCAGGGCCAGTGCCGGTGCCGATGGTGATCGGAATGCCGGACAGCAGCACGGTGTGGGTTTTGGAAGGATCTATTTCCTTGTTCGTCCCATCCAGCGGATTGGAATCATCGGTGTTGAGCCCGACTTCGAAATCGCCCGCGTCATTGTTGTCAGCGATAGCGAGGAATGTGTTGTAGCCGCCCGTGCCCGAACCGACGTTCGCCGCATCCTGGATGATCACGCCGCCAACGGTGGTTGAATCGCCGGCACCGGTGATGTCGATATCGCGGAGGAGATCGCCGGTGATATCGGGTTCTACAAACTGTTCGGTCATCGATCATTCCTCTCAACGCAAAGCATCATGCCGCCAGGTGCGGCGGTGGACGCGAATCCAAATCTGTGGTGCGGAGCTTTCCGCTCATACCGGCTCAGTCTTGAACGACTCAACCTGTGTAGGAGCGACCCATGTTAATTATATCTAGCATGCCATCATACGGTGACAACACGTATTTTTCAGTTCAACGGAAACCAATCAGCGATCAGCGTTAACCATTACGCCGAACCAGCAGAACCGGAAAAGGTTCCGCGATGAATGGCTTGATCCCCGGCATGGTTCTGGCTCACTCAGTGCGCGGGCGACTCGCCGGGGCGGTTTCAAATTAATCCGCAGCAGATCTGATCCCGGGTGTATAAACGGCGGAAACCAAGCCATTAAATATCCTGAAACATGCAGGATGAGCGGATCAAATCGGAGGCAATGATGACACGATTGAGCGCCCTGCTTGGGGCAACAGTGGTACTTCAAGGTGGGCTTTGCGGCGTCGCGCTGGCGCAGACCAGCCCGATGACCATGCCCCAGGCGGTAGCTATTGCACTGGAGCGCAGTCCTGAATTGGGACAGTCTGAGCAGCGGGTGATGGCGGCTGAGGCACTGCGCGATCAGGTCAAACGGGAATGGCTGCCCAAGCTGAATGTCGAGGGCGTGGCCGGGATTCGCCGGCTTGAAAATGACACCCGGATCAATCTGGGCCTCTCCAACCGCAACGAACATCCGCTGTATGGCGCACTGACGGTTGAACAGCCTATTTTCGACATGGGCCGCCGCAATAATGAAATCGGCACGCAAACCGCCAAGGTTACCGCGGCACGCAACAACAATGATACGGTTGCCGAGGCGACCACCTATGGCATCGCCCGGTCGTATCTTCAGGTAATCCTGTATCAGCAACTGACAAGCGCAGCGGCGGACAATCTGGTGTTTCACGAGGCGCTGGCGGCAGATATGCGCGAGGGCGTTGAAAAAGGTGCGATGAGCATTTCTGAACGCCAGCAGGCCGAGGAACGGCGCCAGACGGCGCGGGTCCGCCTGGCCGATGCGCAAAATGACCTGCAATCCTCGCGCAATGAATTTTCCGGCTTGATTGGTCCCGCTGTCTTGAATGGAACGGGGGCCGACAATCTGATCATGCCCGATGCACTGGTCGGGACGTTGCCCGCCACGCTGGACGAGGCGGTTGCGGTGGCCGAGGTCAATGATCCGCGGGTCAAGGAAGCCGAAGCCATATTGAAGGCCTCCGAAGCCTCGCTGCGCCGGGTCAAAAGCGATGGCGGGCCCAGCGTCGATCTGAGCGGCGCAGCGCGGGTGGGGAGCGATTTTGATGGCTATCGCGGCCAGACCAAAAGCTATCAGGCATTGGCAACCGTCCGCTGGGCGCTGTTCGACGGCGGGGTAAACGCGGCGCGGGCCCGCGAGGCAGAACATCGCGCCGAGGAAGCGCGACTGGCGCTGGTTCAGGCCCGGCGTGATAGCGAACGTCAGGCCCGCGATGGCTGGCAGAAGCTTTCAACCTGGCGCAAGAAGCTGGAAGAGCAGGAGCTTCGCGCCAAGGTCGCCCGCGATGTCCACACCTCGTACCGCGCGCAGTTCAGCATCGGGCGGCGATCCTTGCTCGATGTGCTGGATGCCCAGAATGCGCGGTATGGTGCCGCCGTAGATGTCGAAGTGGCGCGGGTCAGCTTGCTCCTCAGCGAATATGGCATATTGGCCCAGAGCAACCGCCTGCGCGAATATTTCGGGGTTTCCGCTGCATTGCCGGGCGCAGGGGTTTACGGCCCCAAATGACCCCGGGACGGGCCCAGTCGCTGACGCTGTACAGCCTTGCCGCAATTGTCGGACTGGGCCTGATCGCGCTGCTGGAGCTTGCCGCCTATCGCGCCGCCGATGCGCAGCCTGCTGCGTTGCCCCAGGCCGCCAGTGCAAGCGCAGCCACTGCAGCGATCGCCGGTGCCGCCGGGCTGCTCGCCGCGCTGCCCGATGCTAGCAGCAAGCTGGCCAATGATGGGCTGGAGGCTATGACGGCCAATGCGCAGCTGAAGTTGGTGAAGGGCGCGGTAGAACCGGCGCGGCCCTTTGCCTTGGGACAGGTTAGCCTGCCAGGTCAAAGCGCGGCAGAGCTGTGTCTGGCCCAGGCGATGTATTATGAGGCGGGCTATGAAGGCAGCCAGGGCCGCCGCGCGGTGGCGCAGGTGGTGCTTAACCGGGTCCGCCATCCCGCCTTCCCCCACCAGGTTTGCGGGGTAGTTTACCAGCGCAGCGCAGCCGTGTGCCAGTTTACCTTTGCCTGCGATGGATCGCTGGCCCGCCAGCCCAGCCCGGCGCTGTGGCGACAGGTTCAGGACGAGGCCCGCGCAGCGCTGGCCGGGCAAGTCAGTTCTGCGGTCGGCATGGCAACGCATTACCATGCCGATTATGTTTATCCGGCCTGGGCCCCCCGGCTGGACAAGATCGCGGTGATCGGCCGCCACATCTTCTATCGCTGGCCGGGCGGCTGGGGCAGGCCTGCCGCCTTCACCGCGCGCTATGCCGGGGTGGAGCAGATTCTGCCCGATCTGCCGCTGAATGGCGGCGCGCTTATACCGGGCGGCACAGATCCCGCGCTGGCGCCGGGCGTAGTAGAACCCAGCCGTAGCGAAATCGATGGCGGCTATCTCGATCCCACAAAGGGCTGGAAACCGCGGTTTGCCGAGGATCAGCCGAGTGACGCTGCGCTGCAAACCGCGCCTTAAGCTGCAACGCTTTCCAGCACTTCGCTGACTTCAAGCCAAGCTGCTTCGGTCGCCTCGATCTGCTTGGCCGCTTCGGCCCGGCGCTTCATCAACTCGGTCATGTTGAGCCGTGCCAGCGCCGCATCGGCGGTGGATGGATCGAACATCGCCAGATCGATCGCACTGCGCAAGCTGGTCAGCCGTTCCAGCTCTGCTTCGACCTTGCGGGCATGTTTGCGCAGCGCCTGACCCTTTTCGCGGGCCTCGGCATTGGCCTTGCGCTGATCCTTCTTGTTCAGCTTCGGCTCGCCGCCTGCGCCATCCCGGCGCGAGTTGGCGGGATCCTTGGCCAGCACGAATGCGATGTAATCCTCGATCGAGCCGTCGAAATCCTTGGCGGTGCCGCTATCGACCAGCACCAGCCGGTCGGCGGTCATTTCCAGCATGTGGCGATCATGGCTGACGATCACCACCGCGCCGGTATATTCGTTGAGCGCCTGGATCAGCGCCTCGCGCGCATCGACATCCAGATGGTTGGTCGGCTCGTCGAGGATCAGCATATGCGGCGCATCGCGGGTGATCAGCGCCAGCGCCAGCCGCGCCCGCTCTCCGCCAGACAGCTTGCCGACCTGGGTGGTTGCCTTCTGGCCTGAAAAACCGAACCGGCCCAGCTGGCCACGCACCGCAGCAGGAGTAGATCCCTTCATCAGCACCGACATATGCTGGAGCGGGGTTTCCGACCGGTCCAGCTCTTCCACCTGATACTGGGTGAAATAGCCGACGCGCATCTTGCCGCTGGCGTTCATCGCGCCGTCCATCGGCTTTAACTGCGCTGCCAGCAGCCTTGCCAGAGTGGTCTTGCCATTGCCGTTGCGGCCCAGCAGCGCGATCCGGTCATCGGGATCAAGCCGCAGGTTCAGGCGGCTGAGGATCGGGGTGTCGGTATAGCCTACCGAGGCCAGATCAAGCGTGATCAGCGGCGGGCGCAGCTCGTCCGGGTTGGGGAAATCGAAGCTCAGCGTCGGATCATCGACCAGCTCGGCAATCGGCTGCATCCGGGCCAGCGCCTTGGCGCGTGACTGGGCCTGCTTGGCGGTAGAGGCGCGAGCCGAGTTTTTGGCGATATATTCCTGCAGATGCTCGCGCTGGGTCTGCTGCTTGGCCCGGGCCGAGGCGATCTGGGCCTGGCGTTCGGCGCGTTGACGCTCAAACGCGTCATAGCCGCCGGGGTACAGCGTCAGCTTGCCAGAGCTCAGATGGAGGATGTGATCGACCACATTGTTGAGGAAATCCCGCTCATGGCTGACCAGCAGGATGGTTGCCGGATAGGTCTTGAGAAAATCTTCCAGCCACAGCACGGCTTCAAGATCGAGGTGGTTCGAGGGCTCGTCCAGCAGCAGCAGATCGGGCTGCGAGAACAGCAGCGCGGCCAGCGCCACGCGCATCCGCCAGCCGCCGGAAAAGCTTTCCAGCGGCAAATGCTGCGCTTCTTCATCAAACCCGAGCCCGACCAATATCCGCGCCGCGCGGCTGGGGGCAGAATGCGCCTCGATCGCGATCAGCCGCTCATGCACATCGGCCAGCCGGTGCGGATCATGGCTGACCTCGCTTTCGATCATCAGCGCGGCGCGTTCGATATCGGCGGCCAGCACGGTTTCAAACGGGGTGGAATCGCCGCCCGGCGCTTCCTGCGCAATATAGCCGAGACGGGCCCCGCGCGGCATATCGACCGACCCGGTATCAGCCTCCAACATCCCGGCAATCACCCGGACCAGCGTGGACTTGCCCGCGCCGTTGCGCCCGATCAGGCCGATCCGCCCACGCGGCGGCAGCTTGGCGGTGGCGCCATCAAGGATCGTGCGCCCGCCAAGGCGAACCGTAATATCGGTGAGGTTCAGCATGGCGCGCGCCTAGAGTGATTTTGCGCAAAAGGGAACCTGCTTCACGGTTCGGGGAAATTCTCTCCGAAAATCAGTGTCGGCGCGCCGCAGATCGCGCGGGATGCAGCCATGCCCGACATGGTCGCCGCCTCGACACAGCCATAGTTGAGGCCGGTGTAGGTCCAATCCCCCGCCAGCTTGAGATTGGCATAGCCCGTACCATCGGCGCGCAGCCGGTACCTAGTCGATCCTTTGACCGACAGCACATAGCGTTCCGACGGATCGATATTGGCGCGCCAGAACTGCTGGTTGAAATGATCGCTGGCCGGGATCTTCGGCCCGTCCAGATCATACAGCACTCCGAAATCAAGCGTATCGGGGAAACTTTGCGGATAGCCGCTGAACATCGATCCGGGCAGCAGGAACTGCGCATTGCTGCGCATCCATTCGGCCGCACGGACATTGGCGGCCGCCACTTCCACCGCCGGGAAAAAGAAATTGTCCGGCCCCGGGATAGACTTGTCCAATGACAGCGGCCCGCAGAAATAATAGATCGCGCCGGGCTGATTATCGGCCGGCCAGTTTTCACGCGGGATCAGATGCGACATATCGGCGACGGTATTATGCGGCTGGGCAAAGCCGCCATAGACCGGGCGCACCGCCTTGTCCTCCAGCTCCTTGCCATCGCGGCCCTTGCGCAGTTGTTCATCGTCGAGCGTGGTCCAGATCTGGAACGCCTGGGTTCCGATCACCTCGACATTATCGCACATCGCCTGCCACTGGGGCTTTTGCGCCAGCAGTTGCGGGCAGATGATCGGAACCGGGCCGAGCGAAGTGCCCAGCACCACCTCGTCAAAGTCCTGGCCCACCTCCAGCCGATCGGTGCGGACATCGGGCCAGTTGTTCCAGTAGGATTCCAGATTGATCTGGTTGCCCGCGATCCGTGTCCCCTGGTCGAGCTGATCGAGGAACGGCTCGCTGGGCCAGCAATCCAGCCCCTGCACCGGGTACAGCGGCGCATAATCCTTGCCGCCCTTGATCGTCGCCTGCCGCCCCATCGTGATCGCCGCGATTTGCGCTCCATCGGCGGACGGGATCACTTCGCGCACGATGCTGAAAAACTCGAACTTCACCCCGCGCGCTTTCAGCACCTGATAGAACGGCGCGAAGATCGTATCGCCCATCCCCGCCTGCATCTTCCAGGCAAAGGCCTCCTTATAGGTGAAGGCCAGCCGCAGCAGCCCGCGCAGGCCCGTGCCCGCCGCCAGATTGGGCCGGGCGTATGACCCCTGCGAAAAAGCGAAGAT
>JAYVKX010000244.1:0-8101 GCA_043768005.1 Novosphingobium sp.
CAGCTGAAACTTGACCCTATCCGCCACCCCCGCCGCTTCGGCGCGTTCATTGGCGAAGGCTACTTGATCCGGGGCCAGGCTGACGCCCAGCACTTCGCACCCGAAATGGCGGTTGAGATACAGCCCGAAGCCGCCCCAGCCGCAACCGATATCAAGCACGCGCATAGCCGGACCAAGTTGCAACTTGGCCGCGATCAGCGCTTTTTTATCGAGCTGCGCCCGCTCCAGCGAAGCCGCCGGATCGCGGTAATAGGCCATCGAATATTGCCGGTCCTCATCGAGGAACAGCTCGTAGAATTCGCGGGTCAGCCCATAGTGGTGGAGGACATTGCTGCTGGACCGGGTCCGGAGATTGATCTGATCGAACCGTGAGGCGATCCGGTCAATCTGCCGTTTCAGCCCGCTGGGCGGCTGCAGCTTAGCCCCGGGGCGGTTGGCATTGCCCATCACCAGCAGCACCATATCGCGAATATCATGCGGCGGTTCGACCACTAGTCGCCCGTCGGTATAGGCCTCACCCGTGCCCATGCGCGGATCCCTGGCGATATCAAAAGCCGCGCGCGTGTCGGTCAACCGGATGCGGACCGGATCAGCGGCCGGATCGCCAAAGCGATATTCCTTGTCATCATGATCGGTGATGATGAGCTGACCCTCGCGGATCAACCTGCTGAGCATCTTGTTTAGCAGCCACATGGCGTTGAGATTATGCCTCCGTCAAATTGGCGCAAGTCTTAATCATTCGCGGGCGAGGTAGAGCACATCGCGCGGCTGGGCGAGCAAATGCTGGCCCGAATCGATAAACAACGTCTCGCCACTGGCCAGCCAGCCTTCACTGAGGAACAGTGCGGCATCGGCCAGTTCTGCCGGATCGGTCAGCCGAGCCAGCAGGTTCATCCGCCCGCTTTTCTCATGTTCTTCGGCGGCCTGATCGAAACTGGGCAGCATCGCGCCTGGGGCCAGACCATAGATTCGGTCGGCAGGGTCGATTTGGGCCATCGCCAGCATCCTTACCCCGGAGGCAAAGGCGTGTTTGGCCATGGTGTAGGAGAAGAAATCGGGGTTGGGGTTGAGCAGTTTCTGATCGAGGAACTGGATCACCCGGCGCCCAGCGTGCGCCCGCGCCTTGGCCAGATAAGCCTGCGCCATGCGGATAGGAGTTTCGGCGTTGACCGTCATCGCCTCGGCAAAAACACCATGATCGATCGCAGCGGCGGTATCGGGACTGAACACCGCCGCGCAGTTTACCAGCATCCGCCAATCATCCAGCCGGGCAGCCAGCTGTTCGATCATGTCCAATGCGGCATCGCCGTCCAGCAGATCGCATTGCACCACTTCGGCGCTGGGCAATTGCGCGGCAAGGGCACGGGCAGCATCGGGGGAATGGCCGGCGTGGATCACCACATGCCAGCCCGCCGCTGCAAAGCTGCGCGAAAGCTGACCACCGATCCGTTTGGCCCCGCCGGTCACAAGAATTGATGGCAAGATCATCGCCGCAACGATTGGGGGCGATGATCCGGCCAGTCAATGTTTAGCGCGGGCAATATTTAGCGGCAGCGTGATGGCCCACGCTCAATCTCGCGGCCTAGCAGCGCGCCTGCCGCAGCGCCGACGATCGTGCCGGTTGCCCGGTCCCCATGACTGTCGACCGCGCGGCCGAGCAGCGCACCCAGCGCCGCGCCGACCAGCAGTCCGGTGGTGCCATTGCCGCGGCGGCAGTGATAGCGGCCATCTTCGCCCTGCCAATAGCGGATGCCATTGTTGGTCTGGCGATAGGCGATCCCACCATGTTTGGCGCGATAGCCGTGGGCCGGAGCCCAGCTGGGCGGATCGGCAAAGGCGGTTGCGGCGGGAAGGGTCAAGCCAGCCAGTGCGGCGGTTAAGAGGATTTTCCTCATAAATTGCTCCAATTCATTGTGTGCTTGAATAGAATGCAGCAGGTGACGCCATGTTCCCCAACCGGTGATGAACAACCAAGGTGAACGGCGAGGGTTAGAGTTGGGCCGGGCCGCACAAGCGATGAATTGCGTGTTGACTTAGCTTGGCCAAGCTCAGCCCAGAGCGGCCTGCTTTTCATCGGCCAGCCGATCAAGCTCGGCGCGGCTTTTCTTTTCGGCACTGGTTTTAAGCTGACCGCAAGCGGCATCGATATCACGCCCGCGCGGGGTTCGGATGGGCGCGCTGATCCCACCGGCAAAGACGATATCGGCAAAGCTCTTGATCCGTTCGGGCGTGGAACATTCATAGGCCGCGCCGGGCCAGGGATTGAACGGGATAAGGTTGACCTTGGCAGGCAGCTTGTAACGCTTGATCAGCCGCACCAGCTCGCGCGCATCCTCGTCACGGTCATTCTTGTCCCGCAGCATGACATATTCAAAGGTAATCCGCCGTGCATTAGACGCACCGGGATAATCGGCACAGGCCTGAAGCAGTTCTTCGAGGCCATATTTGCGGTTGATCGGCACAATCTCGTCGCGCACTTCCTTGGTCGTGGCGTGGAGCGAGACGGCAAGGTTTACCCCGATCTCTGCGCCTGCGCGCGCCATCATCGGGACCACACCGCTGGTCGAAAGCGTAATCCGGCGGCGCGACAGGCCCAGCCCATCGCCGTCCATGACCAGCTTCAGCGCATCGCGGACATTATCGAAATTATACAGCGGCTCGCCCATGCCCATCATCACGATATTGGTCAGCAGGCGGCCATCAGAAGTGTAGTGGCCGGTCTCATCATCCGCATCATCAGCGATGATGAAGTCCATCCGCCCCTTGGGCCATTCACCCAGCGGATCGCGCGCGAGCATCACCTGGCCAACGATCTCACCCGGGGTCAGATTGCGGACCAGCCGCATCGTGCCGGTGTGGCAGAATCGGCAATTGAGCGTGCAGCCAACCTGGCTGGAAACGCACAAGGTGCCGCGGGTTTCGTCCGGGATGAACACCATCTCGAACTCATGAGCATCATCGGTGCGGAGCAGCCATTTGCGGGTACCGTCAGTTGAAACCTGCGCCTCGACGATTTCGGGGCGGCCGATGACGAAGCGTTCGTCAAGCCACGGGCGCATGGTCTTGGCGATATCAGTCATCGCTTCAAACTCGGTCACGCCGCGATGATAGAGCCAGTGGTACACCTGCCGTGAACGCAGCTTGGCCGCTTTGGCATCAAGGCCAGCCTCTGCCAGCAGCTCGGCAATCCGGGTGCGAGGCAGGCCGATCAGATCAGCGCGGCCATCGGCGCGCGGGGTGATGTCGCGAGCAACAGGTACCGGGTCAATCATCCCCGGGATCGGCATAAGGTTGGTATCGGCCATGAAGCGCGGGCCATACTGGCAAAGCGCCGGAAAAGCTACCGCAACCGCGCACACCCGATCGCGGCGGCATCCATCGCGGTGGCAGCGCCCGCCAAGGGCCAAGTATTGGAGAAGCCACGCCCGTCTGCGCCGCGCGCTGAAACACTCATCTCGCTGGCTGATCGCATGGCCGCGACGATGGCAGCATCCATCCGCTGATCCGTCGCCCAGGCATCACCGCCGCCGCCGGTCAGGGCAAAGCGCTGGCGGCCGATGCTCAGTGTAATTGCACCAGCGGGGGCAAGTTTGCGCGACAGGCGGAAATGGAGTTGATTGCGCACTGTTTTGCGGGGCCAGGTGCCGACCGCCGCATAGGGCTGGTAATCCCGGGCCAGCGCGGAAGGCGCAGCCATCGCAATCGCATAGCAGCGCGGCTCTGCGGGATCACGAAACGCCCCCCAGCTTGAGAACATGCCGAGCGAATCGCGGGCAAGGGCGGGCGCGGCGATCAGCGCCAGCGCGGCAAACGAGCCAAATAGAGATCTTAATCTGGGCATTACTAGCCGCTTGTCTCTATTACGCGGGCGAAGCAAGCTCTAGCGAACGCCGCAGCGGCCCGCGCGCGGCAAACACGATCAGCGCGCCTGCCAGCGCAACCGAAGCATCGATTGTCCAGAAGGCCGCTGGGCTCATCTGGTCATAAAAGCTGCCGACCCAGCCCATCGCCGTATGGCCGATGAAGGGTGAGAGAAATGCTGCGCCCATCAAGGTTGAGGCGACCTTGGGCGGGGCGGATTTGCTGACCAGGGCAAGCGTGATCGGCCAGTAATACATCCAGGCCACTCCCATCCCCAGAAACCCTGCGAGTGCCCAGCCGGCCGATACGGAATTCGCGGTTGGTGCGGTCAGATTTCCCGCCACCAGCAGCAACGCCGACAGGCAGATGCCGATCATTCCGATGCCGATCTTGGTCAGGCTGTCAGGCTCACGCTCGCGGCGCGCCTGCCACGCCCACAATGCGATCAGCACGGGTGCGGCCAGGATGCTCCCGAAGGAATCGACCGAATTGAACCAGCTGGATGGAACAGTGCCCAGCGCTGTGCCAAGGCTGACATGCTGATCGATCCAGATGATGCCGATGCTCCAGATCATCGGATAGGCAGTTTCGGCCGGGATGGTCAGCGCAATCACTGCGACTACCGCCCAAACCCGGCGGCGCTCTGCCGCAGTCAGCGGCGGTGCCTTTTCGCGCTGTTTTGATGGTACTGGGCCTTCGGGCAAATTCCGCTGCCCCACAAGATAGATCGCCAGCGCCACCAGCATCAGCGCCGCGGCGAGCGCAAATCCGGCGTGCCAGCCATAGATCGCGGCCACCCCGCCAGTGGCGAGTGGCCCAAGGGCTGCGCCGATGTTGATCCCGGTTGAAAATATCGTGAAGCCGCGAGCCCGCAGCGATTCGGCTTCGCGCGGATACAGACCGCCGACCTGGGCCGAGATATTACCCTTGAGGCAGCCCGAGCCCAGGATCAGCAGCCCCAGCGCAATCAAAAAACTCTGGTCGAAAGACATCGCCAGATGGCCCGCGCTCATCAGCAATGCGCCCAGCACCACGGTCCGCTTGGCACCCAGTAATCTGTCGGCAATCCAGCCCCCGACAATCGGAGTGAAATAGACCAAGCCGGCATACCAGCCATAAATCAGCGAGGCGAAAGCGAGGTTGGACATTGGCCCGCGAAATTCGAAGAAATGGCGCAAGGGCCCCAGACCCAGCACATTTTCGGCATGACCTGGCAACAACAATTGCTTGATCATGTAGAGCGCGAGAAGCGCAGTCATCCCGTAAAAGGAAAACCGCTCCCACATTTCGGTGAAGGCCAGATAGTAAAGTCCCCGAGGGTGGCCGCCGATCGTGTCAGCCTTATCATGTCCAGCCCTGTCATGCGTCGCTGTTGTCATGCCTGTCCCCCTGCTGGGAAAGCTAAGCGGCAGCCAGCGCAATGGGAAGCGAAAAGCGCGGACAGGATTTCACGGGTTTCATGCAGTCAAACCGAACGAGCAAGAGCACCGCATCAGGGAACATTGTCAGTCAGCAGGCGTTGCAATTGATGTAACCTTCAAGGGAGTAGCTTCATGCGTAATCTGATCTTGGCCGGTGCTGCGGCGATGACCCTGTGCGGCACGGCGACAACGCTTGCAGCGCAGGCTGAGCCTGCGGTGGTTCAGGTTCAGGCTAATCCGCCGGGTATGGATATGCCGACGATGACGCCGCCCGATCCGGTAACTGCCGATAGTGTGGTTCGTCCTGCAATGCCGGCTGATCCGACATACAACGCCGGACCCTATAAGGGCGCGCTCACTCCGCCACCGGTTCAGGCGATGAACAAGGATTATCCGATTTGCACCAGCCGGTTGCAGGATAGCTGCATCAACCCCGGCGAGGCTGGGCTTGGGGTTGTGGCAAAGCCTCACCGGGTCAGGCGTTCGCGCCGCAATTAACCGGTTTCAGGAGTTGTGGCCTAGCCCCCAAGCAGATCCAGATAGCTCACCACATCATTGTCGGTGGCGATGAACAGACCGTCCTGCAAATCTTCGGGCTGGCTGGCGGCCATTTCCATGGCTTGTGTTAGCGATCCATAGAACAGCGTATTCACCGCGCCACCATCGGCTCCGCTATCAAGGTGATAAAGCCGCACGGTGGCCCCGCTGAAGGTGGTACGCATCAATCGATCTCCCGTTTCGCGCCGTCCAGCAGCTTGGCCGCGCGGTCAGCCTCTGCTTTACGGGCCACACGCCCGGCTTTTGGCTGGCCGAATTTGGCGCGATTGGCAGCAGCGATAGTCTGGGCATCGCCGCGCTGTCTGACTTTACGGGCGAGCCGCAGATTGATGATTTCAGCCATTTGGCACGCCGCTTGGATAATTTATCGTCATGACTTCCCATTCCTTCTCGCCGCCGGGCAGTCTGACCTTGCGCAAATCGCCTAGGCCTGCGCCGCGCAGGGCGCGGGCTATTGGCGCGCTCCAGCCGATCAGGCCGCTGCCCGCGTCCTGCTCGTCATCGCCGACCAGCGTGATGGTGCGGCGGTTGTCATCCTCATCGGCGATGGTGATTGTCGCGCCGAACCAGGCGCGCGAACGGTCCGCCTGGCGGGCCGGATCGATCACGCGGGCGGCCTTCATCCGCCGCGCGAGATAGGCCAGTTCCCGGTCAATCTCGCGCATCCGTTTGCGACCATACAGATAATCGCCGTTTTCGCTGCGATCGCCATTGCCTGCCGCCCAGCTGACAATCTCTACAATCGCGGGCCGTTCGGTGCCCAGCAGATGATCATAACGCGCGCGCAGGGCGGCCATTCCTGTCGGGGTGATCGGGGGGCCGCTGTGCTGCAAGGCGGTTATCCAGGGGCTCGCTTGCCCAGGAAATGGCTGAGCGGATTGGCACCCTTGTAGCTGGCCTTAGCAGGATTCATGGCTTCATAAACAACAGCATTTTCAATGACATGTTGTACATATCCGCGCGTTTCGGTGAGCGGGATCAGCTCGATCCAGTCGGTCCACTCGATACTGCCATTGCGGGGATCGCCATTGGCACGGAGGAACTTGTTCACATTGCCCGGCCCGCAATTATAGGCCGCCACAGCCAAGGGGTAACTGCCGTCATAATAGTCCATCATCCGCGCGAAATAGCCATTGCCAAGCTGCTGATTATAGCCTGCATCGCTGACCAGCGCCTGGCTGTCGTAAGCCAGCTCCATCTTGCCGGCCTGTTCGCGCGCGGTGCCCGGCATCAGCTGCATCAGCCCGCGCGCACCAGCATGGCTGACCGCATTCATCGCAAACTGGCTTTCCTGCCGGGTGATCGCGTGGATTATCGTCCAGTCGCCGCCCTGGATCACCGGCATCAGCGGGAATGAAATCGTCTGGAAATTGCCAAAGCCATCGGTATGGGCTGACTGCCCCAGGATCACCGCCAGATCGCGGCGCCCCAGCGTGCGGGCAAGATCGGCCACCAGCAGATGATCGCCCACGGTCACGGCCTGATCGGAAATTTCGCGGAAAAACCGCACTGCAGTCGGCCAGTCAGCCTCACGCGCCACTTCGCGCACCGCAGCGGTCAGCGGCTTGATGGCAAAGGCGGTGCGTTCATCCGGGGTGGCAATGCCGGTGGGAGCAATCTCAAACCGCGGCACCGGGCGGCCCAACCGTTCAAGCGCCAGCATGCCATAGAACTGGTCAGGATAGGCTGCGGCCAGCTCAAAATAGCGGGCCGCGTTGATTGTATCACCAGCGCGCGTTGCGGCGCGGCCGGCCCAGTAAAAGCCTTTGGAGCGGGTCTGGGGTGTGCGCGCTGCTGCGCCATAGCGGTAGAACAAGGGCATGGCCCGCGCGCCATCGCCCAGGCCGTTCAGTGCGCGGCTTCCGCCAAGCCACATCAGCGAAGTATAATCATCACGGATCTGGAACGACAGGCGGCTGACATCGGTGCCGGGGGCAAAGGCATCATCGATCCCGCTGGCGATCCGCACCGCGCTGGCGGCATCGGCGCTGCGGGCAACCCCCAGCAGCTCAGCCACCCATTTGCGCTGATCAAGCGGAGGCGCGGGGAGCGGCGCGCGCGCGGCCAGCAGGCTGACCGCAGCAGAGGATTGCCCGCTGGTCCGCAGCATCCGCGAACGATTATAGATATAGCCAGCATCGCGCAGCGCCTCGGCATCCATAGTCAGGCCAGCCGCCACCGGATCCTTGCCATTGATCATGCCCATCCGGG
The DNA here is from genome assembly GCA_043768005.1 of Novosphingobium sp. Taxonomy (GTDB): domain Bacteria; phylum Pseudomonadota; class Alphaproteobacteria; order Sphingomonadales; family Sphingomonadaceae; genus Novosphingobium. The sequence goes on from JAYVKX010000244.1 coordinate 8,052, forward strand.
CAAGAAAGGCGCTGCGGGTCTGCGGTGAGACATACATAATTTGCCGTTCC
>JAYVKX010000245.1:0-3764 GCA_043768005.1 Novosphingobium sp.
GCCATCGGGCAGCTATGATCGCAGCCCCCGCCGCTATGCCGTGGCGCTGGGCTGCGAGGCGGCGCATGCGGCGGAGTTCGTTTATGCCGACGGGCTGGATTTGACCGCGCCGCGCGCGGCCACCCGGATCGGAATTTCCTGCCGCATCTGCCCCCGCAACGATTGCGATCAGCGCGCCTTCCCGCCCAGCGACCGCAGGATCACGGTCAACCCTGACAGCCGGGGCGTGGTGCCTTACTCGATCGCCTGAAGCAGCACTTTCAGAACCGCAGCATGATCCGCCGCGCCAGCGAAGGCGACATCGAATGGACCAGCTGCAACACCTTGACCAGACCGACATTGGCCTCATCCGCATCGCCTTCCATCGCGACAATGAATTGCCGCGCGCATTCCTCAGGCGGCATCTTGCGGCTGCCGCGCGCCGCTGTCATTTTGGTTTCAACCATCGGCGGCAAAGCTTCGAGGACATGGACATTGCTGCCTTTCAGCTGCGCGCGGATGGCCTGGCTGTAGCTGCGCAATCCGGCCTTCGTCGCGCAATAGACCGGCCCGCCCGCACGCGGTGCAATCGCGAGGCCCGAGGTGACGTTGACGATCATCGCCTTGGGCCGCGAACGCAGCATCGGCATCAGCGCGGTGATCAGCTGGATCGGCGCGGTAAGGTTGAGGAAGATTGCCCGCGCCGCCGCTTCGGGATCGGGCGCGCCTTCACGGAAATCGTGATCGACCCCGGCACCTGCGTTGTTGACCAGAATATCGATCTCGCGGGTGCCAACCCCGGCGAGCAAAGCGGTCACCCCGGCAGCGACTGATAGATCGGCCTCGATCACTTCAAACCCGTCGGCCCGGGTTGCCGCGACCCGTTCGGCATTGCGGCCCGAGGTGATGACGGTGGCCCCCTTGGCGCGAAGCTGGCGGATCAGCTGCGCACCGATACCGTCGGTCCCGCCGGTCACTAGCACGGTTTTGCCCACCAATCGCATTATTCTTCTCCCCAAAAAAACTCAGAGAGAGGCTAGCGATTCAAGTTGCATAGAGCAACTGGTCTTACCGCATCAGTACCAGCTCCTCCGCCATCGATGGATGCAGCGCCACGGTGGCGTCAAAATCGGCCTTGGTCAGCCCGGCCCGCACCGCGATGGCGGCGGCCTGGAGGATTTCCGGCGCTTCTGGCCCGATCATGTGCAGGCCCAGAATTTTGTCGGTATTGGCATCGACGATCATCTTGTACAGCCCGCGCTCGGCCCGCTCGGCAAAAACGTTTTTCATCGGGCGGAAATCTGACGAGAACACCTTGATATTGCCAAACTGCTCACGCGCTTGCCCCTCGGTCAATCCGACCGAGGCGAGCGGTGGCTGTGAGAAGACCGCGCTGGGGATATGGTCATAGGAGATACTGCGCGGATTTCCGCCAAACACCGTATCGGCAAAGGCCTGCCCCTCGCGGATCGCAATCGGGGTCAGTTGGACCCGGTCGGTCACATCACCCACCGCATAGATGCTGTCGCAAATGGTCTTGCTGAACGCATCGACCGGAACTTCCCCGCCCTTGCCCAGCGTGATCCCGGCGCTTTCCAGCCCCAGGTTATCCGTCTTGGGGCGGCGTCCGGTGGCGACCAGCACCACATCGGCGGCGATTGGTTCATGCTTGCCTGCGTGCACCTGAAGGCTGCCATCAGCCAGCTTTTCAACCTGCGAAATCGGTGAATTGAACTTGTATTCAATCCCCCGCGCCATGGTGATCTGCAGCAACCGGTCACGCAGGCTTTCATCATAGCCGCGCAGGATCGCCTCGCTGCGGTTGACCACGGTGACATGGCAGCCCAGCGCATTGAATATCCCGGCAAATTCCAGCGCGATATAGCCCGCGCCCTGGATTACCACGCGCTGTGGCAAGGCGGGCAAATGGAACACTTCGTTCGAAGTGATGCAATGCTCCACCCCGGCAATCTGTGGCAACACCGGCCAGGCGCCGACCGCGATCAGGATATACTTCGCGCTGACCTCACGCCCCGAGACAAGCCTTACCGTGTTGGGCCCGGTAACAACCGCCCGCTCGTGAAAATGCTCAACCTTGTGGTTATCGAGCGTCGCCGTGTAAGCGGTTTCCAGCCGGGTGACATCGCGCAGCACTGTGTCGCGCAGCACATTCCAGTCAAATTTCATCGCGCCCACGGTCCAGCCGTAATGCGCGGCGTCTTGCAATTCCTCGGCAAAATGCGAGCCGTAAACCAGCAGCTTCTTGGGCACGCAGCCGCGGATCACGCAGGTGCCGCCGATGCGGTGCTCTTCGGCCACCGCCACCCGCGCCCCGTATGAAGCAGCGATCCGGCTCGCCCGCACCCCGCCGGAACCCGCACCGATCACGAACAGATCAACGTCGTAGGAGTTGTCAGCATCTGGCATTGGTAACTCCTGTTGCGGGGCGGGATATGGCGTTACTCATGAGCATCGACAAGCTCACCTGATTCCCGCCGCCGCCAGCAGCGCCTCGGTGCCGGGATCAAACTCGGTCTTCCCGCTCTCGATCTGGTTGGCGATGGCCTTGCCCAGTTCGACGCCGAACTGATCGAACGGATTGATCCCCAGCAGCACGGCATTGGCGAACGTCCGATGCTCATGAAACGCGATCAGCGCGCCCAGCGTTGCGGGATTTAGTTCCTCGACCAGCATCGTCGCGGAAGGGCGATCACCGGGATAGGCCCTTGCGCCGTCTTTACTGGCTTTCCCAGCCATCAGCGCTGCCCCTTGCGCAAAGCAGTTGGAGAGCAATATCCGGTGGTGCGCCGGATCAAGATCGTCGCCCGGCGCGATCGCGGCGACGAAGTCCACCGGCACGATATTGGTGCCCTGGTGGAGCAGTTGGAACACGGCGTGCTGCGCGTCGGTCCCCACTCCGCCCCAGGTGATCGTCGCAGTGGGCGTGGTGACGGGCGCGCCACTCACCATCACCGACTTGCCGTTTGATTCCATCTCCAGCTGCTGAAGATAGGATGGCAGCAGCCGCAGCCGCTCGTCATAGGCAAAGCAGGCGCGGGTCTGGCAACCGCGCAGCACTGTGTAATATTGATCGGCAAAGGCCGCGCGCAAAGGCAGATTGTCCGCGCCGCCGGTATCGAGGAAGTGCCGGTCCATCGCCGCCGCGCCATCGAGGAACTCGGCGAACTCGGCCCAGCCCAGCGCCAGTGCAATCGGAAAGCCGATCGAGGACCACAGCGAGTATCGCCCGCCGACGCTTTCGGGGAACGGCAGCACCCGGGTCTCATCGACGCCCCATTCCACCGCTTTGCCCGGCGAAGCGGTCAGCGCCACCACCCGTCCATAGGGATCGCTCACCCCGTTCTGCTCCAGCCAGATCAGCGCGCTGGCGGCGTTGGTCAGCGTCTCGATGGTGGTGAAGGTCTTGGATGCCAGCGCGATCATCGTGGTAGCGGGATCGCAAGCCCTGAATGCCGCTTCCAGCGCGCAGCCATCGATGTTCGAGACGACATGGACGTCGACAATCGAGCCATCACGGGTCAGCGCATCGATTGCCAGCGCCGGGCCCAGCGCAGATCCGCCGATCCCGATGTGGATCAGATGCTTGACCTTGCCCAGCACCCCGGCGTGGATCGCCTCGACCAGCGAGCGGGTCCGGGCGTGGAGCGCGCTGGCTTCCTCGACCGAGGTATCGCGCCCCAGCCCGCGCTGCGCGGTGTGTTCCGCCGAGCGGCCCTCGGTGAGATTGACCACTGCGCCATCGAACAGCGCGGCCCGCCGCGCCG
>JAYVKX010000246.1:0-5412 GCA_043768005.1 Novosphingobium sp.
GCTCTTGTTGAAGCCGTAGCCGGCGAACTTGTCGATCAAGTCGAACAGTTCGCTCGCCTTGTCGGGTTCGATCCCCGATGCCTCCTTGGCCCCGGCGACGAAACGCGCGCGCTGGGCATCCATTTCCTTCTGATCTTTCTTGCCCATTGCGCGGCGCAGCAGATCGGCATCGCCAAGTGAGTAGCCCGCAAGCAGCTGCGCTGCCTGCATCACCTGTTCCTGATAAACAAACACACCATAGGTTTCCGCGAGAACACCTACCAGTTTTTCATGTGGATATTCAATCGCTTCCACACCATTCTTGCGGCGGCCAAACAACGGAATGTTGTCCATCGGTCCCGGCCGGTAAAGCGCGCCGATAGCGATGATGTCTGCGAAGGAGCTGGGCTTCACCGCTGACAAAGCCCGGCGCATCCCTTCGGATTCCAGCTGGAACACGCCAACCGTATCGCCCGATTGCAGCAGCCGGTAGACCCCTTCATCATCCCACGGAAGCTCGGAAAGATCGATCTCGATCTCACGCCTGCGCAGCAACTCGATAGCCTTCTTGAGCACCGACAGTGTTTTGAGACCGAGAAAATCGAACTTCACCAGCCCCGAATCCTCGACATATTTCATGTCTAACTGGGTGACCGGCATGTCAGAGCGCGGATCGCGGTAGAGCGGCACAAGCTGTGCCAGCGGACGATCGCCGATCACCACGCCAGCCGCATGGGTAGAGCTGTTGCGCGGCAAGCCTTCCAGCTGCATCGCCAGATCGACCAGCCGCTTTACCTCATCATCAGTATCATATTCGCGGCGGAATTCGGCGACGCCGTTCAGGGTGCGGGGCAGATCCCATTGGTCGGTCGGGTGGTTGGGGACCAGCTTGCACAGCCGGTCCACCTGGCCATAGCTCATCTGCAGGATCCGGCCCGTATCGCGCAGCACCGCACGGGCCTTGAGCTTGCCGAAAGTGATGATCTGGGCGACGTGATCGTGGCCATATTTGGCCTGGACATAGCGGATCACCTCGCCCCGCCGCGTTTCGCAGAAGTCGATATCGAAATCCGGCATCGAGACGCGTTCGGGATTGAGGAAGCGTTCAAACAGCAGGCCAAGCTTCAGCGGATCAAGATCGGTGATCGTCAGCGCCCAGGCGACCACGCTGCCCGCGCCTGAACCACGCCCCGGTCCGACCGGAATATCATTGTCTTTGGCCCATTTGATGAAATCCGCGACGATCAGGAAATAGCCGGCAAAACCCATGCCATTGATGACGTCTATCTCGAACTCCAACCGGTCGAGATAGACCTCCCGCTGTTCTGCGGTCAGTTCGCCATAGGGGGCAAGCCGCGCTTCGAGGCCCGCGCGCGCGTCCTCGGCCAGCATCCGCGCCTCACCCTCCTGATCCCCGGCCAGACTTGGCAGGATCGGCTTGCGCTTGGGCGGAGAAAGGGCGCAGCGCTGGGCAATCACCAGCGTATTGGCGATCGCTTCAGGTAGATCGGCGAAAATCTCAGCCATCATCGGCGCTGATTTGACGAAAGCCTCACGGCTGGAACGCGGGCGGTCCGCAGCGTCGATATGGGTCGAATTGGCGATGCACAGGATGGCATCATGCGCGGCATAGAAATGCGGATCGGCAAAACTGGCGGGATTGGTGGCGACCAGTGGCAGATCGCGGGCATAGGCCAGTGCAATCATCCGCTCTTCCGCCGCAACCTCCACCGGATCATTGCGGCGGGCAACCTCGATATACAGTCGGCCCCGGAACAGCGCTTCCAGCCGTTCCATATATTCGTCAGCCGCATCCTGTTTCCCGTCTGCCAGCAGCCGTGCCAGCGCACCTTCACCGGCTCCGGTCAGAGCGATCAGCCCGTCTGAATGGCCGCTCAGACAATCAAGCGTCACATGGGGATCAAGCTCCAGCGGGCGGGCGAGATGCGCCGCGCTGACCAGATGGCACAGATTCTGCCAGCCCGCCTCGTCCTGCGCATAGAGCCCAAGCCAGTCGATTGGGCCTCCTGCCTCTCGCTGAACCGCCAGCATGGTGCCGATAATTGGCTGGATCCCCATATCACGGCAGGCCGCCGCGAACGGGATCGAGCCATACAGCCCGTTACGATCGGTGATCGCAATGGCGGGGAAACCACGCTCTTTCGCCAGCTTGGCAATCGCCTTGGGATCAATCGCCCCGTCGAGCATCGTATAGCTCGAAAAAACGCGCAAGGGGACAAAGGGAGCAAAGGCCATCTGATCAGACTAGGCGTTGCAACCCGATTCGGGCAGCCCGCCGGACTGCCTTTTCCACCGGGTCAAAGCAGCTTTTCGATATCCTTGGCCAGATCAGCCGGCTTGTCGGTCGGGGCATAGCGGCGCACCACCTTGCCATCGCGGCCGATCAGGAATTTGGTGAAATTCCATTTGACCGATTGGGTGCCCATCAGCCCCGGCGCTTCCTTTTTAAGCCAATCATACAGCGGCGCAGCGCCGGGTCCGTTGACTTCGATCTTGTCCATCAGCGGAAACGAAACGTCATATTTCAGGCTGCAGAAATTGGCGATTTCATCGGCATTGCCAGGTTCTTGCGCGCCAAACTGGTTGCAGGGAAACGCGATCACCTCAAACCCCTGCTCGCCATATTGGCGATACAGCGCTTCCAGCCCATCATACTGCGGGGTGAAGCCGCATTTGCTGGCGGTGTTGACGATCAGCAGGACTTTGCCCGCCTTGTCGGCCAGATTAAGCTCTTCGCCATTGGGCAATTTGGCGGTGAAATCGGCGATAGTGTTCATTCGAGCACTCCTTCATGCAGGCGAACCACGCGGTCCATTGATTTGGCCAGACGTTCATTATGCGTTGCAACCAGCGCGGCGCTGCCCTGGCCGCGCACCAGCTTGATAAATTCACCCAGCACCTTGTCGGCCGTAGCCTCGTCCAGATTGCCGGTTGGCTCATCGGCCAGCACCAGTTCGGGCTTGTTGGCCAGCGCCCGGGCCACCGCAACGCGCTGCTGCTCGCCGCCCGAAAGCTGGCTGGGCCGGTGATCGAGCCGCTGGCCCAGCCCCAGCGCATCGAGCAGTTCCCGCGCCCGTATATCACCGCTGGCGCGGTCCGTCCCCGCCACCAGCTGCGGCAGGATGACATTCTCGATCGCGGTGAAATCGGGCAACAAATGGTGGAACTGATAGACGAAGCCGATGTGATCGCGGCGCAGCGTGGTACGTTCATCGCCCGACAACGTCGAAGCATCGATTCCGGCAATTTCGATCCGCCCGCCAAACCCGCCTTCGAGCAGGCCGATGGCTTGGAGCATGGTCGATTTTCCCGAACCCGATGGGCCGAGCAACGCAACGATCTCGCCCGGCTGGACGGTCAGATTACAGCCGCGCAGCACATCGATGCGCACGCCGCCTTGTTCAAAACTGCGGGTCAGATCGGTAAGCTTGATCACCGGATTACTCATAACGCAGCACCTGAACCGGATCGGTGCTCGCCGCCTTCATCGCGGGGTAGAGCGTGGCGAGGAAACTGAACACCAGCGCCATGACGCTTATTACCAAGATTTCCGCAGGATCGCTGCGGCTGGGAAGTTCCGCAAGGAAGCGGATCGATGGATCCCACAGGTTCTGCCCGGTGACAATTTCCACCCCGCGGACGATCTGCTGGCGAAAGAACAGGAAGCTGAAGCCCAGCGCCAGCCCTGCCAATGTTCCCAATGCACCGATGATAAAGCCGGTGGTGACAAAAATCTTGAGCAGGCTTTTACGGGTGGCGCCCATCGTTCGCAAAATCGCAATGTCGCGCGTTTTGGCGCGGACCAGCATGATGAGCGAGGAGAGGATGTTGAACACCGCCACCAGCACGATGATCGAAAGCACCACAAACATCGCCACGCGCTCTACCGCCAAAGCTTCAAACAGGCTGGCATTGATGGTTTTCCAGTCAGTCACCACAGCCTGTCCCGCCAGTTTCCGTGCCAGCGGGGCAAGCGTTTCGGAAACGGTATCGGGATCGGTGGTCTTGACCTCGATCATCCCGACCGAATCTCCGGTCAGCAGCAGCGTTTGCGCATCCGCCATCGGCATGACCACGAAGGCTTTGTCATAATCATAGATGCCAACTTCGAAGATGGCCGAAACATGATAAGCAATCTGACGCGGGACGGTGCCAAACGGCGTTGCCCGGCCCTGCGGATTGATGATGGTGATGGTATCGCCCACCCGGCTTCCAAGGTTTTCCGCCAGCCGCGCGCCGATCGCCACATTATTCGCGCCGGGCTGAAGCTCGCCCAGATTGCCGACTTTCTTCTTGTCTTCCAGCCGCTTGATATCATCGGGCAGATTGCCCCGCACCAATATAGCCTCGACCCGGCCGTTGAAGCTGGTCAGCAGCGGCTGTTCGATCAAGGGCGAGGCATGGACCACGCCCGGGGTTGCCCGCACATCCTGCAGCACCGCCTGCCAGTTTTCCAGCCGTCCGCCATAGGCCTGGATGATGGCGTGGCCGTTCAGCCCCACGATCTTGTCGAGCAATTCGGCGCGAAAGCCGTTCATCACGCTCATCACGATCACCAGCGCAGCCACGCCCAGCATCACTGCGGCCAGGCTGATCCCGGCAACCAGCGCAATAAACGCCTCGCCGCGCCCGGGCAGCATATAGCGCTTGGCGATAGTCCATTCGAAAGGGGTCAGGATCAAGCGGGGTTCCCGGCGCTGGTTTGGTTGCCAGCGATGTAGGGTCAGGCAGCGATGCTGGCAATGGCTGACTAAGCTTGGCCCCTCCCCTTGCTTTCGCAGGCAACTGGGGCCAAAGGCGCTGCGACAGGGCGCAGCACCGGCCAGGCGAATCCGCAATGAACTTCACCGATCCCTTCCGTGACATTGACGGAGACAAGCTGCGCGAAGAGTGCGGCATCTTTGGCGTGATCGGCATCCCCGAAGCCGCCGCGCTGACCGCGCTTGGCCTCCACGCGTTGCAACACCGCGGCCAGGAAGCGGTGGGTATCACCAGCTTTGATGGCACAGAATTCTTTTCGCGACGGGGCATCGGCCATGTCGCGGAAAATTTCTCTAGCAGCGCCTCGCTGGCCGAACTGCCGGGCGAAATGGCCGCCGGGCATGTGCGCTATTCCACCACGGGCGGTGCCGGGCTGCGCAATGTCCAGCCGCTGTTCGCCGATCTGGCGCGCGGCGGCTTTGCGATTGCGCATAATGGCAATATTTCCAACGCGCTGCACCTTAAGCACGAGCTGGTAAACAAGGGCGCGATCTTCCAATCGACCTCTGACACCGAAGTGATCATCCATCTGATCGCGACCAGCCGCTATCCCACGCTACTCGATCGGTTTGTCGATGCGCTGCGGATGGTGGAAGGTGCCTATTCGCTGATCTGCATGACACCAAAACGGATGATTGCCTGCCGCGATCC